>JAATFR010000172.1 GCA_015655095.1 Hyphomicrobiales bacterium
ACAAGGGCTATATCAACCAGTCCACGGCACTTGGCCGCAGGGCGGATCTGGTGCAAAAGCTCTATGCCGGTACTCCCGGCAATGATGTCGTGGTTCTCTGAGCGCGTTGGAATGAAGGAAACGGATGCCTGACATCGAGTTGGTCGCGCGGGGGATCGCCATCGGCCTTGTGGTGGCCGCCCCCATAGGCCCGGTCAACCTCATCTGCATCCGCCGGACATTGAGCGGAGGCTTCTTCAGGGGCTTCCTGTCCGGTCTGGGCGCGGCGCTGGGCGATGGCATCTTCGCCTCGATCGCCGCTTTCGGTTTCAACGCAGCGATCAATGTGATGTTGAGCTATGCGGGCTGGTTGCAGCTTGTCGGGGGCATTTTCCTGATCGTGCTGGGGGTCAGAACCTTTGTCGCCCACCCTCATATCGATATGGTTGCGGGTGATGCGCCGACCGTGGCGCTGGCGCGGGTGTTCGTGACCACCTTTTTTCTCACCATCACCAATCCGGCGACCATGCTGGGCTTTCTGGCCATTTTCAGCAGCGTCGCGGGCTTCACGCCCCGGGATACGGATTATGCCTCGGCGGCCATGCTGGTCGGCGCGGTCGTCGGGGGTTCCATCATATGGTGGGCCTGCATCACCGGCTTTGTGAGCCTGTTCCGGCAGAAGATGAACGATCATATGCTGGAATGGCTTAACCATATCGCCGGCGTCCTGATCGTCTTGTTCGGCCTAGCGGTGCTGGTCAAGCTGGTAGCGGATTTCATCTGACAACAAGAACAAAATTATCTGAAGGGGGTGCTCATGAACGGCGCGGAAAGTCTTGTAAGAACTCTGGTGGGCGCGGGCGTCGAGGTCTGTTTCACCAATCCCGGCACCTCGGAAATGCATTTCGTGGCGGCGCTGGACAAGGTGGAGGGCATGCGCGCCATTCTGGGACTGTTCGAGGGGGCGGTCACCGGCATGGCGGACGGCTATGGGCGCATGGCGGAAAAGCCCGCCGCGACGCTGCTCCACCTCGGGCCCGGCCTTGCCAATGGCCTCGCCAATCTCCACAACGCGCGCCGCGCCGCCACGCCCATCGTCAATATCGTGGGCGATCACGCGACCTATCATCTCCAGTATGACGCGCCGCTCGCCTCCGATCTGATGGGTTTTGCCCGGCCTGTTTCAGGCTGGCTCCAGTCCTCGACCAGTGCCCACACGGTTGCCGCCGATGGCGCGCGCGCGGTGCAGGCCTCGCTCCAGTCGCCGGGCCAGATCGCTACGCTGCTGCTGCCCGCCGATACCGCCTGGAACGAAGCCGAGCGTCCCGCACCCGCCCTGCCGCGCCCGGTGGCGCAGCCCGTGGCGCAGGAAGCGGTCGACCAGGTCGCCGCCGCTCTCGGAAATGGCAAGAAAACTGCCATTCTGGTGCGCGGGGCCGGGCTCAAGGAGCAGGGTCTTGTCGCGGCGGGGCGGATCGCCGCCAAAACCGGCGCGCGGATCATGTGTGACACCTTCGCGCCCCGCCTCCAGCGCGGCGCGGGCCGGGTGGTGGTCGAGCGCATCCCGTATTTCGCCGAGCAGATCCTGGAATTTCTGGCCGGGACCGAACAGCTCATCCTCGTCGGCGCCAAGCCCCCGGTCAGCTTCTTCGCCTATCCCGGCAAGCCCTCATGGTGCACGCCGGAAGATTGCCGGATCATCCATCTCGCCCATCCCCATGAGGATGGCACTGGCGCGCTCGAAGCGGTCGCCTCGGTGATCGGCGCGCCGAAGGAGCCGGTCAATATAGCCCCGTTCGAGCGCCCGGAACTACCCACCGGCAAGCTCAACGCCTTCACGGCGGGGCAGGTCATCGGCCATTTCCTGCCTGAGAATTCGATTATCTCGGATGAGGCGGCAACCTCCGGCATGGGGGTCAATTTCTACACCACCAACGCCGCGCCACATGACCATCTGTCGCTGACCGGCGGAGCTATCGGGCAGGGCTTGCCGCTCGCCACAGGGGCCGCCGTCGCCTGCCCGGACCGCAAGGTGGTCTGTCCCCATGGTGACGGGGGCGCGATGTACACGCTTCAGGCGCTCTGGACGCAGGCGCGCGAAAAGCTCGACGTCACCACGGTCATTTTCGCCAACCGCTCCTATGCCATTCTCAATGTGGAGCTGATGCGCGTGGGAGCGGAAAACCCCGGTCCCAAGGCGCTCTCCATGCTTGATCTGCATAATCCCGAGCTGAACTGGGTCCATCTGGCCCAGGGCATGGGCGTCGAGGCCTCAAGGGCTGAAACCATTGAGGATTTCATCGACCAGTTCGGCGCGGCCATGAAGGTCCGGGGGCCAAGGCTGATCGAGGTGATGATCTAGGAAAGCACAGGCGGTGCGGGGCGGAGATATCCCTCCGGTTGAGCCCGGTACCGCCATCTGCTACACCCCCCGGCAGTGCTTAACCCCTGCTGACCGGCGAGACTGCTCATGATCCCGCGCTATACGCGGCCCGAGATGGCTGACATCTGGACCCCCGAGACGAAATTCCGCATCTGGTTCGAGATTGAGGCCCATGCCTGCGATGCTCTGGCGGAACTGGGCGTTATTCCAAAGGAAGCGGCCCGGACCATCTGGGAACTGGGCGGCAAGGCCGAGTTCGACGTGGCGCGGATTGACGAGATCGAGCGCGAGGTCAAGCACGACGTCATTGCCTTCCTCACGCACCTCTCCGAGCATGTCGGGCCCGACTCGCGTTTCGTCCATCAGGGCATGACCTCGTCGGACGTGCTCGACACCTGCCTCAATATCCAGCTCGTGCGTGCCGCCGATCTGCTGATCGCGGATGTGGACAAGCTCCTCGCCGCCCTCAGGCGCCGGGCGATGGAGCACAAGTTCACGCTCACCATCGGCCGCAGCCATGGCATTCATGCCGAGCCGATGACCTTCGGCATCAAGCTGGCGCAGGCCTATGCGGAGTTTGAGCGCAACCGCGAACGCCTCGTTCATGCCCGCAAGGAAGTGGCGACCTGCGCGATTTCAGGCGCGGTCGGCACCTTCGCCAATATCGATCCGCGGGTGGAGGAGCATGTCGCCGCCGCCCTTGGCCTTTCCCCCGAGCCTGTTTCGACGCAGGTGATCCCGCGCGATCGCCACGCCATGTACTTCGCGACACTCGGCGTTGTCGCAAGCTCGGTCGAGCGGCTTGCGACCGAAATCCGCCACCTTCAGCGGACCGAAGTTCTGGAACGTTCGACTTCTTCTTTGCGGCGGCGGTTCTCTACCTCGTCATCGCGAGCATCTCGGGCGTGGTGTTCAAGCGCGCCGA
>JAATFR010000167.1 GCA_015655095.1 Hyphomicrobiales bacterium
GAACAAGATGCAGGGCTGCAAAGCCGACACCGGCGAAATGAGCGCATACGGGGACAGCCAGTCAACCGGATTGATCATGTGCCCGGCACCCGGTGCCTCGCAGCTTGTCTATTATTTCAAGGGAACGGGCGCAGACAAGAAGACCGGGATGCCCTCGCCCGCCGTGGCCGCAAGCTGGAGCCTTTCCGCGATTATCTGGAACACCAACAATCCGGAGGACACGGCCCCGGCGAGCTGATCCCGCCGGAGACCATGAGCGCTCAGACGCTGCGCTGGGCCTTGTCCTTGTCATTGGCCGAGCGGATCATCTCGCGCATGCCGCTCCACTCCTCCTCCGACATTTTCGACAGGCGCGAGAAATTGCCGCCGCCCGCCGAATAGGAGCCGCCATCGATGGCGATGGTCTGGCCCGTAAGATAATCGCACCCGTCGGCCATAAGGAAGGTGGCCAGATTTTTCAATTCATCCATCTCGCCGTTGCGGCCCATGGGGATGCCGTCACGCCCGCCATCGCTGCCATCGGTTTTGGCGCCGGGATTGAGCCGCTCCCATGCGCCCTTGGTCGGGAAGGGCCCCGGCGCGATGGCATTGAGGCGGATGCCGTAAGGCCCCCATTCGGCGGCGAGCGATTTGGTCATGATATTGACGCCTGCCTTGGACATGGCGGACGGCACGGTGAACGGGCCGCCGTTCCAGATCCATGTGGTCAGGATCGAGATGACGCTGCCCTTGAGCCCGCCCTCAATCCAGCGCCTGCCGCAGGCGTGGGTAACATAGAACGAGCCATGGAAAACAATGTTGGCGATCGCGTCGAAACCACGGGCGGAAAGGTCCTTGGTCGGACTGATGAAATTACCCGCCGCATTGTTGACGAGACCGGTCAAGGGCCCGCTGCCCGCCCAGATTTCGCCGATCATCTCATCGACGGCCTCGGCGACTCGAATATCCACGGCATGGGTCTTCACGCTGCCGCCGTACCGGTCCATCAGTTCCGTAGCCGTATCGTCGAGCACACTCTTGCGCCGTCCGCAGATATGAAGCTCCGCCCCGAGCCGCAGATAATCCTCGGCCATCTCCCGGCCAAGCCCTGTACCGCCGCCCGTTACCAGAATGCGCTTTCCGGCCAGCAGACCGTCTTTGAACATAGAACTCATGTCTTCCTCCCTGAACGCCCTTTGCGGGCTTGCTGACAGGAAGGATAGGCGACAAACACAGCCCGCACAGCCACAGACCACACAAAGCCTGTTCAGGACCGCGCTTCAGCCTGTCCATCCGGGAACATGACGCAGGGGTGCGTTCGTTCAGCCCTTGCGCCGCCCGCCCAGCGCGGCGAGCAGCCGACTGAGCAGCCAGATCGGGATCACGATGATGGCACCCATGGCGAACAGCCGCCAGATGCCATCTATCGCCCCAAATCCCATGCCCCAGACTCGGCGAATCAGCGCGATAAGCTCGTCCCACAGTGACATCGGGTTAATACCGAGCACCGAGAGAATGACACCGACGACGATGCAGGCCACGATGACCCGCAGCAAAGCGGGGAGAACCGGCCCGTCGAAGAATTTGTTCATGCCTGTTTATCCGTCCCGTTTTCCGCCGTCTTGAGATAGATGGTCTGCGTCGGATTAGGAATGGCAAGCCCTGCATCCGTGAATTTTTCTTTCACGATCCTCATCAGATCGAATTTGACCTGACCGAGATTGACGTTGCTGGTCCAGACCTGCGCCACCAGATCGATCGAGCCCTGTCCCACGGCATTGACGGCGACGAGCGGGGCGATGGGTTCTTTCTGACAACGGGAATCGGCGGCGATCACCTGCGAAATGATGGCCATTGCCTTCTCGATGTCATCACTGTTGCCAATTGTGAAGATGAGATCGGCCCGGCGCAGGGGATAGAAGCTGTAGTTCTTGATCGGTTGGCCCCAGACCTGACTGTTGGGCACCAGAACCTGCACATTGTCGGCGGTCGAAAGCTCGGTGGTGAACAAGGTCAGCTCCTTTACCTTGCCTGCAAGCGCACCCACCTCGACATAATGGTCGACCCGGAACGGACGAAAAATCAGCAGCATCACACCCGCCGCCATATTGGAAAGGGTGCCTTGCAGGGCGAGACCGACGGCGAGGCCGGCAGCGCCGATCACGGTCAGCAGACTCGCGGTCTGGATACCGAACTGCGAGAGAACGGCAAGCCCGGTAATGGTCAGAATGGCGTAGCGGGCGATGGAAGAGAAAAAACCCTGAAGCATCTCGTCCACATTGGGCGCACGCGACAGGCCACGGGCCACCAGACGTCCGACCCAGTTTGCGAGAAAGAGACCAATGACAACAATCAGAACGGCACCGAGCAGGTGGAGCCCTTGACTGATGACCAATGGCAGCAGCAGATCGATATTTTTCTGGGCGGTGTCCAATAGCTGGGTATCCATAACGCTTAACTCCCGTGGAACAATAAGGTCAGATCATCGAAGAACCGGCTCTCTGGTTTTAAGGACCCAAAGCGGGCTTTTATAGCCCACATGAAAATATGTCAGGCGCTTTCAAGACATTTCTGCCTTTTTTCAACCCATCTGGAATCCCGGACTTTGGGTCAGGAGCAGGACAGGTTAGGCTCGGGAACGAAGAAAGAACGCCATGCCAGCCAGTTCCTTGGTCACCAACATAAATCTCCCAGATGTCCCGATTCCTCCGCTTTTCACGGACTGGTTCGCGGCGCAAGGCTGGCACCTGCGCCCTCACCAGATGGCCCTGCTGGCGCTTGCCCGTGAGGGCAGGTCCGCGCTCCTGATTGCTCCGACAGGCGCGGGCAAGACGCTCGCCGGCTTTCTGCCATCCCTTGTCGACCTGCATGAACATCGTCGGGAAAGCGATGAAGACGTCCTGGGTCTACATACGCTCTATATTTCACCGCTGAAGGCGCTCGCCGTCGACATCAAGCGTAATCTGGAAATCCCCGTCGCGGATATGGGGCTCCCCGTCACGCTGGAAACCCGCACCGGCGATACGCCGCAGAACCGGCGTCTGCGCCAGCGTCATTCGCCACCCGATATTCTGCTGACCACGCCCGAGCAACTGGCCCTGCTGCTGTCCTATCCCGATGCGGAGAAAATGTTCAGCGGACTCAAGGCCGTGGTGCTGGACGAACTGCATGCGCTGGCAGGTTCCAAGCGTGGCGACCTGCTGGCACTGGGGCTTGCGCGCCTCGCCCGGCTTGCCCCCGGGGTGCGCTTCACCGGGCTTTCCGCGACCGTGGCCGAACCCGACGATCTGCGCCGCTATCTGGTGCCGCAACCTGCGGGCGGCACGGCGATGGCGGAGCTTGTCACGGTCCGGGGCGGGGCGCTGCCCGAGATTGAAATCCTGATCCCCGACGAGCGCATTCCCTGGGCCGGCCATTCCGCCCGCCATGCGCTGCCCGCCGTCTATGAAGCGATCCAGAGCACCGGCGTCTCCCTTGTTTTTGTCAATACGCGCTCGCAGGCCGAATATGTATTTCAGGAACTGTGGCACCTCAATGACCGCTCGCTGCCCATCGCGCTCCATCACGGTTCCCTCAGCGTCGAGCAGCGCCGCAAGGTGGAAACGGCCATGTCGGCGGGAAAGCTGCGGGCCATCGTCTGCACCTCGACGCTCGATCTCGGCATCGACTGGGGCGATGTCGATCTGGTCATCCATCTGGGCGCGCCCAAGGGATCGAGCCGGCTGCTGCAACGCATTGGCCGCTCAAACCACCGGCTTGATGAGCCCTCCCGCGCGCTGCTGGTGCCCGCCAACCGCTTCGAGGTGCTGGAATGCGAAGCCGCCCGCGAAGCGGTGATGGCAGGCGTGCAGGACGCGCGCGTGGCGCGCGCAGGCGCGCTCGATGTACTGGCCCAGCATGTGCTCGGCATGGCGGTGAGCCAGCCGTTTGATCCGGATGATCTTTATGCAGAAGTCTCATCCGCCGCACCCTATGCCGCGCTCACGCGCGCCGATTTCGACCGCGTGGTCCATTTCGTCTCCACCGGCGGCTATGCGCTTACGACCTATGACCGGTTCGCGCGCCTGCGCCCCAACGCCCCCTTGCAGGGCGACACCCGACTGCGCCCGGCCAGCCCCAAGGCCATCCAGCAATACCGCATGAACATCGGCACCATCGTCGAGGCTCCGATGCTGAGGGTACGGCTGATCAGAGGCCGTCGGCGTCCCGCAGGGGCAATGGGCGGACGAATGCTGGGCGAGATCGAGGAATATTTCATCGACCAACTCGTTCCCGGCGACACGTTCCTGTTCGCAGGGCTGGTGCTGCGTTTCGAGGGGCTTGCCGAAACGGAAGCGCTGGTCAGCCGCGCTGAAGGTGGCGAACCCAAAGTGCCAAGCTATTATGGCGGCAGGTTCCCCCTCTCGACCCATCTGGCGGCGGGCGTGCGCCGCCTGCTTGCCGCGCCGGAGAACTGGCGTCACCTGCCCGAACCCGTGCGCGAGTGGCTGGAGATGCAGCAGATCCGCTCGCGCCTGCCGCGCCCCGGCGAGTTGCTGGTCGAGACCTTTCCCCGGGGCGATAAATTCTATCTGGTCTGCTACC
>JAATFR010000044.1 GCA_015655095.1 Hyphomicrobiales bacterium
AACCTTCTGTTGTTGGGCGATCAGTATGGCCAGCGGCATGAGTGTCATCGTACGGCGGGCCGGCTGCAATCGCGGCTTCGTTTCAGCCGCATCGACGACATTTTCAGGCAGGGCCTGCACGAATTCCTGACCGAATACATTGAACAGAACAATCAGCTCGGACAGGAAATCAGTAAAAGCTATCTGCTTGGATAAGGTCAGTGAATGAGGTCTGGATATGCGGATAGTGATCGACCATCAGGCTACCTATCGATATGCAAACCCGGCACGCTATGCGCTTTATGCGCTCCATGCCGCGCCCCGCGATATGGGATCGCAACTGGTCATGGAATGGACAGTGACCGCCCCGCATGGTTCGACGCTGCGGCGCTCTGATGATTCCTATGGCAATATTGTCGATATGCTCTGCATCGATCATCTGCATAGTGAGCTTTCGTTCCATATTCACGGGGAAGTCGAGACACGAGACACAAATGGCGTGGTCAGCGGGCTTGCCGAGCATTTCATGCCGCGATTCTATCTACGCGAGACAGCGCTGACGGCGGTGACGCCCGGCATCACCGCTCTTGCCGAGCAGGCTCGGGCAAGGGCGAATGGCGGGCAGATCAATCTTGCTCATGAGCTGGTCGCATCGGTGCGCTCGGCGGTGGAATATATTCCAGGCGACAAGGCGCCTGCCGGGCCGGCGGGCGTTGTTCTTTCTTCCGGCGCAGGGGGGGTGTCCGATCTCACCCATCTTTTTATCGCGGGCGCGCGGGTGCTTGGTCTCCCGGCGCGCTATGTCACGGGCTATCATTATGAAAGTGAAGCTCAGGGGGCGGGTCGCAGCCATGCCTGGGCTGAGGTTCATCTTGATGAGATGGGTTGGTTCGGCATCGATCTCATTTCGGGGACAGGTCCGGGTGAAAGCCATGTCCGTGTCGCCTCCGGGCTTTACTATGGCGAGGTTGCCCCGGCAAAAGGATCGCGTCAGGGGGCGGCGGAAGCTACCCTCGATGTGAGCCTGAAGATTGAAGCGGGACAAACGCAGCAGTAGTCTCAGGCGCGCATGGCAGCCCGATTTCGGGTGGCTTGCTTCCGGGGATATCGTTCATGACCTATTGTGTTGCCTTGCGGTTGAAGACCGGCCTCGTCATGCTGGCCGACACCCGCACCAATGCAGGCCTCGACAATATCGCGACCTTTCGCAAGCTCACAGTGATCGAAACCCCGGGCGATCGGGTCATCGGTCTCATGACAGCGGGCAATCTGGCTGTCTCGCAGGCTGTGTTGAGCCTGTTGCTGGAGCAGGGCGTGTCGATCCGTGAGGGTGAGCCGCCGCAGACGCTCTATACGGTTCCCACCATGGTCCGCGCGGCCCAGCTCGTGGGGCAGGCGATCCGCGAGGTCTTTCAGGTGGACGGGCCGGCCCTTGAGGCTCAGGCCAATGATTTCAATGTCTCGATCCTGCTTGGGGGTCAGATTGGCTCAGGCAAGCTGCGGCTGTTCCAGCTTTATGCGGCGGGCAATTTCATTGAGGCGACCGAGGACACCTGCTTCCTTCAGATCGGCGAGCATAAATATGGCAAGCCGATCCTCGACCGGGCGGCAAGTTATGACACGGAAGTGGGGGATGCTCTCAAGCTCGCGCTCATTTCCATGGATTCGACCGTTCGCTCCAATCTTTCTGTTGGCCTGCCCGTAGACCTTATGGTTTACAGGCGCGATGCGCTCAAGGTCGCGCTTCAAAAGCGCGTCCGCGAGGACGATCCCTATTTCAAGGGCTTGCGTCAGGCATGGTCCGATGCGTTGACTCGCGCGTACCGGACGATCGAAGGGCCGGACTGGGATTTTTAGCCGATGAACCAGAACTTGCTGCTTCATGCCTCCGCCCGCGCCGAGGCATGGTTGCGCGACAGGGCCTTGCCGTTCTGGCTTGATCGGGGGATTGATCCTTTTGGCATGGCGTGGGAGGAAATGTCGTTCGACGGCGCGCCGCGTGAAACAGGCTACAGGCGCACGCTCGTCCAGTTCCGGCAGGTCTATGTCTTCGCCCATGCCGCTCACGTCGGCTGGTGTCCACCGCATCGCGGGGCTGATCTGTTCTTTGCCACCTGCGCGCGGGCAAGGCATCGGGATGGCGGCTTCGTCCACAGGCTTTCACCCGCCGGGGATATCCTTGACGCTACCCGTGACGCCTATGATCAGGCTTTCGCGCTGCTGGCTGCCGGCTGGATTTTCAGGCTGACCGGGGATACGCGCGCGCTTGACGCCGCCCATGAGACGCTTGATTTCATGCAGCGCGATATGGCTCATCCGCATGGTGGGTTCGTCGAGGCTCTGCCACCCCGGACTCCGCGCCGCCAGAACCCGCACATGCATCTTTTCGAGGCGCTTCTGGTCCTGTTCGAGGTGAGCGGGAACGTCGCTTTTATCGACGCCGCACGTCGCATTATCTCCCTTTTTGCGACCCGGTTCGTCACCCCCGGCGGGGCTTTGCTTGAATATTTCAGTGATGGTTGGGCCCCGGTTGAGACGCGCGGCTCCCTCATCGTCGAGCCTGGCCATCATTTCGAATGGGTCTGGCTGCTCCATGAATTTGAGCGCCTGACCGGTGAAGATCAGGGGCAAGCCATTGCTTCGCTTATGGATTTCGGCCTGAAGGGCGTGGATGCAGAAGGGCTGGCGATCGACGAAATGGAGGCACAAGGCCATTGGCTCGTGTCCTCGCGCAAACTTTGGGCCCAGACCGTGATGCTGAAAGCCCTTATCGTGCTTGCCGCACGCGGCGACAAGGCTTCGGAATGGCGGATTCCTGCGCTTCTGGATGCCATTTTCGAGCGCTTCATGGTGCCCGGCGAGGCGGCGTTATGGTTCGAGGCCATCGCGGCGGATGGCGAGCCCCTGCGGGCAAGGATGCCGACCACAACACTTTATCATCTGATGCTCAGTTTCATGGAATTGCGCCGCTTTGCCGCCGCCTCTCGGCAATGAGCGCTCGATAGGCTATTGAGAGGCAGATGACGGTTTCATGGAGCGTTGAAATGAAGAAAACCCTGGTTTTGGGCGCGGGCGGCTTTATCGGCAGTCACCTCGTCAAGCGCCTCAAGTCAGAAGGAAACTGGGTTCGCGGCGTGGACCTGAAGTTTCCCCGTTTCGCGGAAACTCATGCCGATGATTTCGCCATCGGCGATCTGCGCGATCCGGCCTTTGTGCGCGAGATCATCGACCAGCGTTTTGACGAGGTGTACCAGCTTGCCGCCGACATGGGCGGCGCGGGTTACATCTTCACGGGTGAAAACGACGCCAACGTCATGCACAATTCAGCAACGATCAATCTCAACGTGCTCGACATCGCCTACAAACGCAACGTGAAGCGGATTTTCTATTCCTCGTCAGCCTGCATCTATCCCGAATATAACCAGCTCGACCCCGACAATCCCAAATGCTCGGAAGACAGCGCCTATCCCGCCGCGCCTGACAGCGAATATGGTTGGGAAAAGCTGTTCAGCGAGCGCCTTTACCTCGCCTATGGCCGCAACCATGGCATGGAGCCCCGGATCGCGCGCTATCACAATATTTTCGGGCCGGAAGGCTCATGGAACGATGGCAAGGAGAAGGCGCCCGCCGCGATCTGCCGCAAGGTCGCCCTGGCCAAAGGCGGCGACGACATCGAGATCTGGGGCGACGGCAAGCAGACCCGCTCGTTCCTCTATGTCGATGAATGCCTGAACGGTACGACAAGGCTTCTGCGCTCCAGCGAGACGGGGCCTTTCAATATCGGCTCGGAGGAAATGGTCACGATTAACCAGCTTGTCGACATCGTTGCCGACATAGCGGGCAAGAAGATCGGCAAGCACCATATTTCCGGCCCGACCGGCGTGCGCGGGCGCAATTCCGACAACCGGCTGATCGAGGAAAAACTCGGCTGGTCCCCTTCCGACAGCCTGCGGACCGGGCTCGAAAAGACCTATGGCTGGATCGAACAGCAGGTCCGCGCCAACCATTAAAGCCGACTTATCCCCGCCTTTTGGGCGTGGCCTATACTGCCTCCATCCTTACGTGGTCACTGTCTGGACTGACAGGATGGAGGCAAAGACATGCATGTTTTCCAGAGCGTTTTTCTAGGCTGCCAGCGCATTGCCGGGATTGCGGCGGGCAAGGCCGTCGAAGAGATCGAGGCCGCGTTCCACATAGGCGTAGATCGGATCGTCCTCTTCAAAGAGCGGCAGCGTCGCTACGGCGCGGACCCAGATGAAACCGCCAAGCGCGATGAAGTCAGCGTAATTGGGAGTCTCGCCGCCGACAAATGGCTGGTTGGCGAGGGTGGCGCGCAGGGGGCGAAGCGCGTGGCGGACCTCGGGCAGCTTTGCGGTCCGGTCTGCGGTGAAGCTTTCGAGCGTCTGCCCGCCAAGACGCTTCTCGCGGCTCGCGCGGAAATAGGCCTTGTCCTCCTCGCGGGCGGCGTCATGGATATCGCGGACATAGATCATGAACAGGCGGTTCATGATCTCGAGCCCATACCAGGCGTCGAAGAATCGCACCGTGGCGCGTTCCGCCGCCGAACTGAAAATAGCCGGACGATCCGTGTAGGTCCGGTCGAGATATTCCGCGATGGCCCAGGATTCGTTCATGATGATATCCCCGGTTTCCAGAATGGGCACGGTCTTGAATTCGCCGTCATGAAGTTTGGGAATATCCGTGAATCCGACAGGCACGGCGTCGAAGTCGAGCCCCTTGTGGGCAAGGGCAAACTTGATGCGCCAGCAGAACGGGCTCATGCGGCGATCGCCTGGCAAGGTGAGGTCATAAAGCCGAATGGTCATGGTGCGTTTCCCGTTGTTGATCCGTTTGTTCTCATGCTCCACCAATCCGACGTTGCGTCAAGGGGCAAGGTGGTGCGCGCAGGCGTGACAGGCCGCTGGAAAGCGGGTAATCGGGAGACAGATTTATCGCAAGCGGGAGCCTGTCTCATGTCTGACGACACCATGAAAGCCATCGTCTGTGACGCGTTCGACTCGCCTGATACGCTTGCCGTGCGCTCCGGCGTAGCTGTGCCGCAGGTGACGCCGGGGCATCTGCTCATCCGTGTGCATGTGGCGGGCGTGAGCTTCGTCGACATGCTGATCTCGAGCGGCCGCTACCAGTTCAAGCCGCAACTGCCGTTCACGCCCGGCTCCGAGTTTGCCGGCGTTGTCGAGCAGATTGGTGAAGGCGTTGAAGGGTTCGCGCCGGGCGACCGGGTGGTGGCGTCGGCCTTCACCGGCGGCTTTTCGCAATATGCGCTGGCGGCGGCGCAAAGCGTGACCCGGTTGCCGGACGCCATCGATTTCGAGACGGCGACTGTTTTCCGCGTGAATTACGCCACGGCCTTGTTCGCGCTGAAGCAGCGGGGCCTGCTCAAGCCCGGCGAAACGCTTCTGGTGCTGGGAGCGGGCGGCGGCATCGGCGTTGCCGCCATCGAGATCGGCAAGCTGATGGGCGCAATCGTGATCGCGGCGGCATCGAGTGAGGAAAAACGCAACTATGCCCTGTCGCGCGGCGCGGACCATGCACTCGATCCGCAAGCGGAAAATTTTCGCGATGAATTGAAGCGGCTGACCGGCGGCAGGGGCGTCGATGTGATCGTTGATCCGGTCGGCGGCGATCTTTCCGAACTTGCATTCCGCTCCATCGCCTGGGAAGGTCGCCATCTGGTCATCGGCTATGCGGCGGGTTCGATCCCGAAGCTGCCGCTCAACCTGACCTTGCTCAAAGGAGCGGAAGTTCGCGGCGTCGACATAGCGCAGGTACCCCGCCGTGCGCCTGCGACCGCGCAGGAAAATCTTGCCCAGCTTTTCGACTGGATCGTCGAGGGCAAGCTGAAGCCGGAACCGGGCGTGGTCTATCCGTTTGAAAAGGCCGGCGAGGCGATGGCAGCACTGATCGAGCGTCGGGCGTTAGGTAAGCTGCTGCTGCGCATCGACTGACGGGTAGTGCAGCCATCTTGCCATTCCGGGCAAAGCCCGACATGCTCGCCCCGACTAAAAACAAGAACGTTCCGGAGGATGCATGTCGCTTACGCTTTATGGCTCGCCGCTTTCCCCTTTCGTGCGCAAGACCCGTGTGGTCCTTGCCGAGAAGGGGCTGGATTACACGCTGGACCCGGTGAATGTGTTCGCGCCGCCGCCTGAGTTTCTGGCGATCTCACCGCTGAAACGCATCCCGGTATTGCGGGATACGTCGGTCGGGCCGGATGCGACCTTGCCGGATTCCTCGGCCATCTGCGCCTATCTGGAAAAAAAGCAGCCGGAACCAGCGCTTTATCCTGACGTGCCGTTTGATTATGCCCGGGCGCTCTGGTTTGAGGAATATGCCGACTCGGAACTGGCGAGCCTGTTCGGCACGGGCGTGTTCCGCCCTGTCGTGGTCAACATACTGATGGGCAAGGGGCCGGATCGCGAAGCCGCCGACAAGACCATGACGGAAAAGTTGCCGCGCCTGTTTGATTATCTCAATCGGGAGATCGGCGACAATGCGTTCTTCGTCGGCGGCCGTTTCTCGGTGGCCGACATTGCGGTCGCAACCCATTTCGTCAATCTGGCGCATGCGGGCTATGCACCTGATGAGGCGAGCTACCCCGGTTTGCGGCGCTTTCTGACTACGATCCATGGCCGACCGAGTTTTGCCACCCTGATCGCTGATGAGCGCAAGATGCTGGCTTCGCTGGGAATTGCCTACGCGCTCTGAGGGCAAAATCCAGAACCTGATGGCTTGGGAATTGCATGGTTCCGCACGTGGATTGAAGCGCGGGACCAGGAAAGCGATATGCCAGACCAGACGGACCATAAGGGCACTGCCTTCGATCATATCCCGCTCGTCGACATATCGGCGCTCTATGGGACGGATGAGGCCGCGAAGCTTGCAACGGCGCGCGAGATGGCGAAAGCCGCCAGCGAGGTCGGTTTTCTTTATGTGACGGGCCACAAGCTCGAGCTTGAACTGATCAAGCAGCTTGAGGCGCAGGCCAGGCTCTTTTATGCGCTGCCGCTTGAAACCAAACTCAAATATTATATCGGCCAGTCGCGCGCCCATCGCGGCTATGTGCCGACCGGCGAAGAAGGGGATTATGCCGATCCCGCTTCCAAGCCGGATCTGAAGGAAGCGTTCGATATTGCCATTGAACTGCCCGAGGACGATCCAGACCATCTGATCGGCTATCGCATTCTGGGGCCCAACCAGTGGCCCGCCGAAGCGCCGGACTTCAGGCGCCATGTCTATGGCTATTACGAGCAGGCCATTGCGCTCGGGCACACGATCTTTCGCGGCTTCGCGCTGGCGCTGGGCGTGGATGAGGATTATTTCGAGCGTTTTCTGCTGAAGCCGCCCTCGCAGCTCCGGCTGGTGCATTATGAGGCGAACGCGCACATCATTCAGGAAGGCCAGTGGGGCATCAGTCCGCATACGGATTTCGAGTGCTTCACGATCCTCCATGCGACGACGCCGGGGCTGCAGGTACTGAACGCGGCGGGTGAATGGATCGAGGCCCCGCCTGTGCCCGGCGCTTTCGTCATCAATATCGGGGACATGCTGGAAGCGATGACCAACGGGCGCTTCATTGCCACCCCGCACCGGGTGCGCCCGACCAATGAAGAGCGTTTCTCGTTCCCGCTGTTCTGCTCTGTCGATTACGACACGCTGGTCGAGCCGCTGCCGGAATTCGTGGACGAGGGCGAAACGCCCGGCTATCCAGCCTATGTGGCGGGCGATCATCTGTCTCACCAGACGATGCTTTATTTCCGCTATCTCGGAAAACTGATTGCCGAAGGCAAGCTCTCCTATCCCAAAAGCATGGAAGGCAAGAGCGCGAGCTTCGGCCGCAAGGAAAAGGCAGCGGCGGAATGAAACAAAAAGGGCAGCCGGTGGCTGCCCTTTGGTTTGTCTGGTGCGGGAGAGATAAAAGGATCAGAGATCCTTGAAGCCCTTGCCTTCGGCAACCAGCTTTTCGAGCAGGGCGGAAGGCTTGAAGTCGTCGCCCATCTTGGCCTGGAATTCCTTGATTTTCGCCAGCACCTTGTCGAGGCCGATGGTGTCGCCATAGAACATCGGGCCGCCGCGGTACACGGGGAAGCCGTAGCCATTGATCCAGATGATGTCGATGTCGGACGCGCGGATGGCCTTGCCTTCCTCCAGAATCTTCGCGCCCTCGTTGATCATCGGATAGACGCAGCGCTCAAGGATTTCCTGATCCGGGATGGTGCGGCGGTTGATGCCCTTTTCCGCAGCGAAGTCGAGGATGAGCTTCTCGACGACAGGCGAAGGCGAGGCATTGCGGTTGGCGTCATAATCATAGAAGCCGGCACCGGTTTTCTGGCCCCGGCGGTCAAGCTCGCAGAGCCGGTCGCGCAGGGTTTCGCCCTTCGATGTTTCCTTCGACCAGCCAAGATCGAGACCGGCGAGGTCCGACATGGCGAACGGGCCCATGGGCAGGCCGAAATCATAGAGCACCCGGTCCACATCCCACGGCATCGCGCCTTCGAGGATGAGCTTCTGTGCTTCGCGCTGGCGCTGGGCGAGAATG
>JAATFR010000049.1 GCA_015655095.1 Hyphomicrobiales bacterium
AGCGGCATCCGCGTCCAGTCGTATGACGGCGACTTTGCCCTGCCGCCCGCCGCATTCCACGCCCACAAGGACCCCAGCACCATCCCGCCGGTGGACCTGGTGATCATCACCGCCAAGACCACCGCCAACGACGCCCTGACGCCTCTGCTCAAGCCCCTGCTGGCGCACCCCGGCACGCGTCTGCTGACGCTGCAGAACGGCTTGGGCAACGAGGAGTTTCTGGCCGACCTTTTCCCCCGCACCCCCATCTTCGGCGGAACCGCCTTCGTCTGCGTTCATCGGACCGCGCCGGCCATCCTATAGCCTGATCGTGAGTGTGATTCGGCCGGGAAGGGTTTAGCCCGTGACGACCAAGAGTGTTGAGCTTCGGCCCGAACTGGAGATCCAGCTCATAAAGACGATGCAGATTGAGATCAATCACTGTGACATGGGCTTCAAGGCCCATGGCCATGCGCGCCGCATTCATGCCTGAAACGCCGCCACCCAGCACGACGACCTTGGCGGCCGGAACGCCGGGTACGCCGCCGAGCAGCATGCCGCGTCCACCCTGGGCAATCTCAAGGCTATGGGCGCCGGCCTGAATCGACATGCGGCCAGCCACTTCCGACATGGGGGCCAGCAGCGGCAAGCCGCCACGCACGTCCGTCACCGTTTCATAGGCGATGGCGACACAGCCGGATTCCATGAGTGCCTTCGCCTGCTCCGGATCGGGCGCCAGATGAAGATAGGTAAAGAGAATCTGGCCGGGACGAAGCATCTTGCATTCGTTCGGCTGCGGCTCCTTCACCTTTACGATCATCTCCGCGGTAGCGAAAATTTCTTCTGCCGTGTCGATGATCTTCGCGCCGGCCTTGGCATACTGCTCGTCATAGAGCCCGATGCCCGCGCCTGCATTCTTCTGCACCAGCACTTCATGCCCATGGTGCACCGCCTCACGCACACTCGAGGGAGTCATGCCCACCCGATATTCGTGGTTCTTGATTTCCTTGGGAACACCAATGCGCATCTAACGACCTCGTTTGGGAACAGCTTGCATGGCAAGCATGGCGGGCGCCAGAGAGCGCCGAATGAGAGAGCAGACCAAATCTACCTTCACCGGGCCGGGCTTCCAATATGGCGAAAAAAGATTTGCAGACGAGCCGTTTATTATATTAAGCACCCCCTCGCAGAGCCGCTCAATCCAGAGGCAGGAAAATTCAATGTATTCCGCGAGCAGAGACCAGGGCTTCGGCCCACCTCCTGCACAGCCGTTAAGCAATCCAGTCCAAATAGTGACTAAATCCTAAACACCTGCTGAGCCAAGCATCCGCAAACAGGTATCTCATAAAATCAACGCACGAAGGGAAGGAGGCGGGCGATCATCATAATCAGAGCCGCAATGACGGCGACGACAAGGGATATATACAGATGCCCAGTCATCAGCAGGCAGACAATTAGAGCTGTCACCGCTGTTATGATCGCAATGACCAGTCCCTGGAATTGTCGCCGCATCTAAATACCCCAATATCGCATCTGATAATTAATATCATATAGATCCCGCAAAGCACCACCCCCCCTTATAGGGAGCCCTCTTTCATTACCGCCCAAGTCAAAAACGGATGCACATCCTTGCGCCGGATGAAAGCTGAAAAACTGCGCAGGATAAAGCTCAACAAACCAGCATAAGACTACATGTTCAGCATATTCACTGCGAAAGACGACAATTCCCATTTCCAAACTGTTTGGACACTTGACCTTGCGCGCAGGCTCCCCCCATCCTTGGCTGAGCATCAGCGGCTTCCTTAAGGACTGAAAATGGCGCAGGACAAGACTCCCATCATTCAAATCAAGGATGTTTCCAAGATTTTCAATGGAAGTGTTCGCGCTGTGAACCACGTCAATCTGGAGGTCTACCGGGGAGAGTTCTTCGCCCTGCTCGGGCCATCCGGCTGCGGCAAGACCACGCTGCTGCGCATGCTTGCAGGCTTTGAAACGCCATCGGAAGGCCAGGTCATCATTGATGGCCACGACATGGCCAAGGTAGCGCCGAACAAGCGCCCGGTGAACATGGTGTTCCAGTCCTACGCGGTTTTCCCGCATATGACAGTCGCCGAGAATGTCGCCTATGGCCTCAAGATCGAAGGCTGTCCCAAAAACGAGATCAAGCAGCGCGCAGACGAAGCGCTGGAACTTGTCAAGCTCGGCGGCTATGGCAAGCGCAAGCCTGATGAACTCTCCGGTGGCCAGCGCCAGCGTGTGGCTCTTGCCCGCGCCCTTGTGAAGCGCCCTTCCGTGCTGCTTCTTGACGAACCGCTGTCAGCCCTTGACGCCAAGCTGCGCGAGGCCATGCAGCTTGAACTGGTCAAGCTCCAGCAGACCGTCGGCATCACTTTTGTCATCGTGACCCATGATCAGTCGGAAGCCCTGTCGATGGCCAACCGCGCCGCGATCATGGAAGGCGGACAGGTTCGGCAGGTCGCCAAGCCATCGGACCTTTACGAAAATCCAAGCAGTCGTTTCGTTGCTGACTTCATTGGCAAAATCAACTTGTTTGATGGCACCGCGACCAAGATCAGCGGCGAGGAAATCAAGATTTCGTCAAGCGCGCTGGGCGAGGTCGCCATGCCGGGCAAGGCTGAGGGCAATATTTCGCTGGCGATCCGCCCCGAGAAGATTTTCCTCGCGGACGAAAAGCCGACCGATCCCGGCGTCATCAGCGTCCGGGGCAAGGTTCGGGAAGTCGCCTATTATGGCAGCTTCAGCAATGTGTTCATGGATGTGGCCGGTGCGGCGAGCCCGCTGCTGGTCGATGTCGGCAATCTTTCGCGCGACATTGAATATTACACCTTCAAAAGCGGCGAAGAGCACTGGTGCTACTGGCGCAAGGAAGACGCGCTCGTCCTCAACGCCTAATGCGTATCTTTACTTACCCGTATATCAGGAAATGACTAGGATGCCTCTTGATCAGGCGGGGTTGTCTCGTTCTTCTTTTGTACATTCCTGACAAGCATTTCGATCCGCAACAGGGGCAGGATTTCATTGATAATGCGAATTCTACTTTCGACAATTTCGGCCGAATGGGCTTTGTCCGCCTTGCCGATGATCTCGAATATCCTGGCTTCTCTTGCCACCATGTCCCGGACCGCCTCTACATAGATGCTCCAGAGCTCCGTGGAAAACCCCACCTCCTGCGTAAATCCCGAATCCTGCAACTCCTGCCAGAGCCTGAGAATGCCCATATTGCGTTCATTCAGGCGCTCGCCATCATCCATCTGCTCGATGTGGATGAGACCGATGGCGGCAAGTTCCCGTATTGCCTGCTCTGACACGCCCAATTTCTCCCCCGCCTGCGCAAGCATCTGCGACCCCGGAAGGTTCTGATCGGCCATGAATGGATAAAGCCTGTTTTCAAGCCCAATGAAGGCGTCAGCGGAAGCATGGGATGATGCTTCGGCAGCCTGGATAATGGCTTTGATGATATTCAGCGGCAAAAACCGCTCGGACTGCAACTTGCGAATCAATCGAAGGCGAGAGACATGGGCGGAACCATAGGTCGCGACGTTGCGCTTGGGCCGTTCCGGTTCGGGTAGCAATCCCTCACGGATATAGAACCTTATGGTCTCCCGATTGATCCCGGAGATCTCCTCAAGGTCCTTCATTTTCAATCTCTTGGGCGGGGTACCGGGCATATCATGATCCATGTCCTGACGGCGGCCGGAATACTGGAAGAAACGACAAGGACTTTTTGAAGTACCGTCGGGGCGATCCAGTTCAGTATCCGCGCCAACACCCGTGCTGCCGTTTGTCGCAACTGCATTCTGATCACTCATTTTATGCCCCTCATTGCGAGCACCAGCATTCCTTTGATCCATTAATGGACAAGGAACCGCGCATTGCTTATCAAACCGGACGGTAAATAATTTAAGATTTAAATTCAATTTAAATTATTTTTTAATTTATTTTTATATATATGACTACGCTTCTAGCTGAAGGACGCCCCGATATAGCAAAACCATAAAAAAACGGGACCTTTCGGTCCCGTCCTGTCTTCACATTGGCCATCTATCGGCCATGTCTTTTCGAGCGATCAGAGGCGCTCGACAATGGTCACATTTGCAAGCCCACCGCCTTCACACATGGTCTGGAGGCCATAGCGCTTATTTTTGGTACGCAAGGCATTGACCAATGTGCTCATCAGCTTGGTGCCGGAAGAGCCGAGGGGATGACCGAGCGCAATGGCCCCGCCATTGACGTTCAGGCGCTCGGGATCAGCCTTGATTTGCTGAAGCCAGGCCAGCGGGACAGGCGCAAACGCTTCGTTCACTTCATAGAGATCAATTTCATTGATCGACATGCCAGCGCGCTTGAGCGCCTGTTCGGTCGCTGGAATCGGGGTTTCCAGCATGATCACCGGATCGCCGCCCGTCACATGCAGGTGGTGGATACGGGCAAGCGGTGTCAGTCCCAGATCCTTCAGGCCCTTTTCATTGACGATCATCACGGCCGAAGCGCCATCACAGATCTGGCTTGAGGATGCCGCGGTGATCGTGCCCCCTTCAACCAGAAGCTTCACACCCTTGATACCCTCAAGGCTTGCC
>JAATFR010000370.1 GCA_015655095.1 Hyphomicrobiales bacterium
ACGCTTATCCAGATGGGTACTTCCACGCGCTGGACGGCATTTATTGCTGCCGTTTTACTGACGGGCCTCTTCGCCTGGTCACTGGCTTCGTTATATTATTTCACTATGCTGCCCCCGGGTGCCGTTGCCTGGCAGGTGGTGGTGACGATCATTCTTTATCCCGTCTGGATGCTTTTTCTCGCGCCCATGCGGCGCTTCGTGACGGATTGAGCCTATGGCCGCGAAAGGGCGAGACAGCAGCCGTTATCAGGTTTTCTCCCGCCGGACCTTTCTGCTCGGGGGTGTGCAGCTTGCCGCGTTCGGCGTGCTTGGCGCGCGCATGTACGATCTCCAGATTCTCAATCGCGACCAGTACAAGATGCTGGCGGACGAAAACCGGATCAATATCCGGCTACTGCCGCCCTTGCGAGGGCGGGTGATTGACAGGTTCGGCACGGTCGTTGCCGGCAACCATCAGAATTACCGGGTTGTGCTGCTGCCCGAGCAGGCGCGCGAGGTGGAAAAAACCCTCGATCTGCTCTCCCGCATCGTCGAAATCAGCGACAAGGATCGACGGCGCATCCTGCGCGATGTTGAGCGCAATCCCAGCTTCATGCCGATCACCGTGGCTGAAAATCTGAGCTGGGATCAGTTTGCAGAGGTCAACATCAACGAGCCGGACCTTCCGGGTTTGCAGCCGGATGTGGGGGACAGCCGGATTTATCCCTTCGGACCGGAGCTTGCCCATGTCATCGGCTATGTTGGTTCGGTCGCGGACGCCGAGATTGCCCGGGACGATGATCCGCTGTTGAAGCTGCCTGACTTCAAGGTGGGCAAAAACGGCATCGAGCGGGGCTTTGACAAGGAGCTGCGCGGCAAGGCCGGGACAAGCCAGGTCGAGGTTAACGCCTATGGTCGGGTGATCCGTGAACTGCAGGCAGATCCGCCCCGGCAGGGGGATGAAACGGTTCTGACGCTCGACATGGAAATCCAGCAGTTCGTCTGGAACCGGTTGCAGGGGCAGTCGGCGAGCGTTGTGGTGATGGATGTGCATAATGGCGACATTGTCGCGATGGCGTCGTGCCCCGCCTATGATCCCAACGCCTTCATTACGGGTCTTTCCCATGCCGAATGGAATGCGCTGGTCGAGGACGATTATCATCCGCTAATCAACAAATCCATCGGCGGACTTTATCCGCCAGGCTCGACCTTCAAGCCCGTGGTGGCGATGGCGGCGATGGAGGCGGGCATCGATCCGACCGCGCGTGTTTTTTGCTCGGGCAAATATCAACTCGGCGACGCCACCTTTCACTGCTGGCAGAAGCATGGTCATGGCCTCATGGATATGCATGACGGGCTGAAGCATTCCTGCGACGTCTATTTTTATGATGTCGCCCGGCGGATCGGTATCGACGCCATTGCCGCCATGGCGCATCGTTTCGGCTTCGGACAGGCCTATGATTTCGGTGTGCCTGGAGCAAAGGCTGGCGTTGTGCCATCGACCGAGTGGAAAAAGAAAAACTACAAGACCAAATGGCTGACCGGTGAAACGCTCAATGTCGGCATCGGGCAGGGTTATATGCTGACAACGCCGCTGCAACTGGTTGTGGCCGCCGCCCGCATCGCCAATGGAGGCAAGGCGGTGGTGCCGCGTATTGTTCGCGCCGTGGGGGGGCGGGTTCTGGTGCCTAATCCGCTCGATGATCCCGGTTTCAGGCCGGAGGCGCTCGCCGTCGTGCAGGGCGGCATGTATTCAGTGATGAATGACCGCATCGGCGGCACGGCCTACAAGGCGCGGCTGCGCATACCCGGCGTGGAAATGGCGGGCAAGACCGGCACGGCGCAGGTGCGCCGCATCTCCAAGGCCGAGCGCGTGACAGGCGTGATCAAGAACGACCGCCTTTAATGGAGCCAGCGCGACCATGCGTTGTTCATCTGCTATGCGCCGGTTGCAGCGCCCCGCTATGCGATATCGATCATCATCGAACATGGCGGATCGGGCGCAGGCGTCGCCGCGCCGGTTGCGCGCGACATCATGGAGGAGGTGCTGAAGCGCGATCCTTCCCGCCTTGAGGCCTATGCCTCACCGCAGAAACCGGGCAACGGGGGGGCCAGCTGATGTCGCTCATGCCCATGAATGGCCGACCGCTGCGCCTGCGCGACAAGCTTTTCGAGTTCAACTGGAGCTTTCTCTTTCTGCTGACCTCGATCGCCTGTTTCGGCTTTGCGATGCTTTATTCGGTTGCCGATGGCGGCTTTGCGCCATGGGCGATCAAGCAGATGATCCGTTATGGCGTCGGCGTCGGGGTCATGATCGCCGTGGCCATGGTCGACATCCGGGTCTGGATGCGGCTTTCCTATCCGATCTACGCCATCGCCTTTGTGATGCTGGTGGCTGTCGATGTGGTCGGCTTCAAGGGCATGGGCGCGCAGCGCTGGCTCAATCTCGGACTCTTCCAGCTTCAGCCCTCGGAGGTCATGAAGATCGCCCTGATCATGGCGCTGGCGCGCTATTATCACGGGCTGACGCTGGAGCAGGTGTCGCGTCCGCTCTATGTGCTCATCCCCGTGTTGATCATCCTGCTTCCGGTCGGCCTCGTCGTGGCCCAGCCCGACCTTGGCACCGCCATTCTGCTGTCGGCGGCGGGCGGCGCGCTGATGATGACGGCCGGGCTGGCATGGCGTTATTTCATCGCAGCGGGCGCCATGGGACTTGCCGCCGTTCCGGTTGGCTGGGAAATGCTGCACGATTACCAGCGCCAGCGCGTGTTCACTTTCCTTGATCCCACGCGCGATCCATTGGGCGCGGGCTACCATATTCTCCAGTCGAAGATTGCGCTGGGCTCGGGTGGACTGGCAGGCAAGGGCTTCATGGAGGGCACGCAGGCACACCTCAATTTCCTGCCGGAAAAACATACCGACTTCATTTTCACCATGCTGGGCGAGGAACTGGGGCTCTTTGGGGGAATCACCCTGCTGGCCCTCTATTTCATGGCGCTCATGTTCGCGCTCCATGTCGCGCGCCAGTGCCGCAACCATTATGGACGGCTGGTCGCCATCGGCGTCTGCGCGGCGCTGTTCCTCTATGTGTTCATCAATTGCGCCATGGTCATGGGACTGTTGCCGGTGGTGGGCGTGCCTCTGCCGCTGGTCTCCTATGGCGGCACAGCCATGCTTTCCCTCATGTTCGCCTTCGGCCTGCTGATGAGCGCCTATATCCACCGGAACATCGAAATTCCCCGCACGCCCTCGCTGCTCTGGTAGCAGGGCAGATAAAAGACGAAAGCCCGGCGTGGTCACTGGACAGGGGCGGCAGCCTTTGCTATTAGCTGCGCTCTCCGGCGGACATGGTGGTCCCGCCACCCGCGAAAGCAAAGCGGGCGCATAGCTCAGTTGGTAGAGCAGCTGACTCTTAATCAGCGGGTCCTAGGTTCGAGCCCTAG
>JAATFR010000336.1 GCA_015655095.1 Hyphomicrobiales bacterium
CCGCGCCCGGCCATCAGCAGTTTGCGGCCAACCGAAGGCATCCGCTCATAGATTGTCACGCGCAGGCCATTTGCGTCAGACGAGGCGCTGAGACGGTCGGCGGCGATCAGGCTCGCGGGGCCCGCGCCGATAAGGACGATATGTTTCAAGCGATGACGGCCGATCTGTTGCGAAGGGTATTCCCCTACCATGGCAAGCGGTCGCGCATGGCATAAAACAGCATTCCTGCGACAAGGGCCGGATAGCGCAGCCACATCCCGCCTGGAAAATCGGGGATACGCACGTTCGCCATCCAGTCGAAGCGTTCGGCATGGCCAGCAATAGCCTCCGCCATCAGCTTGCCGCCCAGTGTTGCCATATTGACGCCCTGCCCGGAGTAGCCCTGCGCATAATAGGCGTTGTCGGCCAGCCGCCCGAAACTTGGCATCCGGGGCAGGGTAATGGCGAGCGCGCCACCCCAGGCATAATCGATGCGGGTGTTTTCGAGCTGGGGGAAAACCCGCAGCATCGGCTTTCTGACGAAGGCGGCGATGTCTTCGGGAAATTTCGTGGAATAGTTTTCCCCGCCGCCGAACAGAAGGCGGCGGTCGGCGGAAAGCCGGTAGTAATCGATGACGAATTTGGTATCGGCGACCGCCACATCATCGCGTATCAGCGCGCGGGCCTGCGCCTCGCCCAGCGGTTCGGTCGCGATGACGAAATTGTTGATCGGCATAATCTTGCTGGCGATGCGGGGTTCAAGCTTGCCCAGATAGGCGTTGCAGGCCAGCGCCACGAAGTTCGACGTCACAGTGCCATGGGCCGTTTTTATGCTGATGCTGTCGCCATAATCTATGCCGAGCGCCCGTGTCCCTTCATAGATGCGCGCGCCCTTGCCGATTGCCGCGCGCGCGAGCCCGAGCGCGAAATTGAGGGGATGGAGGTGAGCGCAGCCCATGTCGAGAGAACCGCCATGATAGCGGCTGGTGCCAACCATGCCGGCGATTTCCTCACGGGTCACAAAGCTCAGGTTCTCGCAGCCATAATCCGACGTCAGATGATCCACCTCATGGCGGATGGAGGCGACGTCGCTTGCCTTCCAGGCGCCATGGAGAATGCCGGGTTTCAGGTCGCACTCGATCGCATGGGTGGCGATCAGGCCCTTGACCAGCGCGGCGGATTCAAGTCCCAGATTCCAGAGGCGGTGGGCCCAGTCCTGACCCAGCATCGTTTCAAGCTCGCGCTGGCTGAGGCGCTGGGAACGATAGAGCTGGCCGCCGTTGCGGCCCGAGGCGCCAAATCCCACGGGCCCCGCTTCCAGCACGATCACCCGGTAGCCGCGCTCAGCAAGGTGATAGGCCGCCGAAAGGCCGGTATATCCCGCGCCGATGACACATACGTCGCATGTTTCGTCATGATCGAGCGCGGTCAGATGTGGCGCGCCACGGCTGGTCGCGGCGTAATAGGAGCGGGGATAGTCAGATATTGGTGCCGAGGTCATTAGTGTGCCTTCAGGAGGCAATTTCGTAGCTGGTTTCGTCGTGCGCGTCGCTGAACACGTCGCTCAGGTCCATGCAGGCCTCCCACGGCGCCGAGGTGCGGGTGTTCTCCAGCGCGGCTTCGTCGGCCCATTGCGTGTAGAAGGCGACGGAACGGTCGTCTGTGCCTGCGAGTATCATCGCCTTTTCAAATCCGGGAGGGGGTGAACGGTCGAGTTCGCGCTCCTTGTAGCCGCGAAGCTGCGTACTGATCTGCTCGGGGTCGCTGGTGGCGAAACGGATAAGGTGGACGATGGTCATGGGGCCTCTTGTGCGGGCATGGCTTCCGGTTTGTGGCGGCAAAGGGATAGAGTGCTGCCTCTATCGAGATTTAAACAAAAAAAGAGGGAAACACCATGGCGGGCGAGCGCAGTGCGGGAAAAGGGCGGGTTGAGGGCAAGGTTGCGATCGTCACAGGCGCGGCCAAGGGCATTGGCGCGGCAAGTGCCCGCCTGTTGGCCCGTGAAGGGGCCAAACTGGTCCTGAGCGATCTGGACAGGACCGGTGGCGACGCTGTGGTTTCCGATATTCTGGCCGCGGGTGGCGATGCCATCTTCGTGTCCCATGATGTCACCGACGAGGCGCAATGGGAGCAGCTTGTCGCGGTCGCGCGCGAGCGGTTCGGCGGCCTCGATGTACTGGTCAACAATGCGGGTATTTCACCATCGGGCAAGCCCATCGAGGATCTGGGCCTCGATGAATGGCGGCGCACCCTTGCCGTCGATCTCGACAGCGTGTTCCTCGGCTGCAAGTACGCGATCCGCGCCATGAAGACAGGCGGCGGCTCGATCATCAACATATCATCGATCATGGGGCTGGTCGGCAGTTCCAACATGGCGGACTACAACGCCGCCAAGGGCGGTGTGCGTCTGCTTACCAAGGCGGCGGCGCTGGAGGTGGCGGCGCTCGGCTATCCGATCCGGGTCAATTCAGTGCATCCGGGCTATATCGATACGCCGATGGTGCGCACAGCCATCGACAGGGGCATCGAGGCAAATGGCGCGGGCAGCCAGAATGAGGCGATCACGCTCCTGACCATGCTGCATCCGATTGGGCGGCTGGGCGTGGCCGATGAAATCGGCAATGCCGTCCTGTTCCTCGCCTCCGACGAATCGTCCTTCATGACCGGTTCGGAACTGGTGGTCGACGGCGGCTATACGGCCCGGTGATTATTGGTTGCCCATGCCCGTCATGCCGGACATCGAGGGCGTGGCGGGTGGAGCGGGCGTCGCGGCGGCCCCGGGGTTTTTGACTTTCATGGTCGCGGCGATCCTGCCGGCTTTCTCGAACACGAATGTCACAGGAAAACTGTCGCTTTCCGTCAGCGGCTTTTTCAGCCCGATAAACATGATGTGGTTGCCGCCGGGGGCAAAGACGAGGCTGCCGTTGGCAGGCACCGGGGCATTCTCGATCCGGCGCATTTTCATCACCAGGCCGTTCATGGTCATGGTGTGAAGCTCGACCGTTTTCGACACATCGGCTTCAACGGCGAGCAGAACGTCCGCCGGGCCTTTGTTCTCCACGGTGAAATAGCCTGCGCCAACCTGAGAATTGCCGATCGAGGGGCGAGCCCACAGGGCTGTGATTGCGACCTTCGCGGGTTCTTCCGCCCTGCTGACGGTGGCGATAGCTGCACCTGCGGTGAGCAGAATGGTGAAGACCATCAGCCATTTCAGCATGCGTTTGGACATTATGTGCCTCATTTCATAGCAAGGACGGACTCTGACATGGTCTCGCCACGACAGCAACGGGTCCATCCGCCGCAGGACAGCCTGACGCAGAAGGGGACCGCAATGGGGTAAAGCCTATTTGCATGCTGCTTTCCGAGAGATTAAAAGCACCATCATAATCCCCGTCTATTTTAGAGCCTGGGCATGCTGCCGGGCAGGAGACATGCCTTGAACCCGAACGAAATCAAGCTGCTGGAGCTTTATCTCCAGAAGAAATTCGCCCTGCCGGCGTTGAACGTGCGCAAACGTCCCCAGAAGAACGATTCCGTCGAGGTGAATATCGGTGATGAATTCATCGGCGTGATTTATCGCGATGATGATGAAGGCGAAGTTTCCTACGCCTTCCAGATGGCCATTCTTGAAATAGACCTCGACGAGATCAGCTGAACCTAGCCCCCTACTGCGCCGCCATCCTTGCGGCGGATCGCGAGGACAGAGGGGCGCGGCGGCATGTCCGGCTTGAAGTCCGGCCAGCGGGTTGCCGGGTCCTCGAAGGTGGATTTGCGCTCGAAGCCGCTGAATTCCTCGGTGCCGTCGGAAGCGGGGTGCTGCACGGCAACGAAGAAGGTGGTGCCGTCCGGGGTGAAGCAGGGGCCGCACATTTCCGCCCCCACCGGCACGCGAAACAGCATATGCCCGGTGCCGCGTCCGGGGCCTTGCGTTTCAAGGCCCCAGATGCCATCCGCCGTGCCGGTGGTCCGGGCCCAGTCCTCCCCCTGATCGGTCGCGACCCAGAGACGCCCCTTGGCGTCGGCCGCCAGATTGTCGGGGCAGGCGAACCAGCCGTTTTCCGTGATGTTCTTGTTCCAGCTCGCGCCCGTGGCCGGGTTCTTCGGGTTGCCGCAGAGCACCAGCAGATCCCAGGTGAAATGGTCGCTGCCATGGTCGTCGAGGCCGGGCGTCAGCTCCATGATCTGGCCCCAGATATTGGCCGGGCGCGGATCGGGGCCGTTGAGATTTGCCTTCGTGCGCCTGGAATTGTTGGTGAGCGAGAAATAGACCTTTCTGGTCAGCGGGTTGGGTTGCACGTCCTCGGTCCGGTCGAGGGGCGTCGCGCCCAGAATGTCGGAGGCCCGGCGCGCCTCGATCAGGACGTCGGCCTGGCTGAGAAAGCCGTTGGTGGCGTCAAGCCCGTTCTGTCCATGGATGAGCGGCAGCCAGCGGCCCGAACCGTCTTCCTCGAAGCGTGCCACATAGAGCGTGCCATGATCCAGAAGCGTGCGGTTCGCCTCCCGGTTTTTCGTGTCGAACTTGTCCGCGGTTACGAACTTGTAGGCATATTCGAAGCGCTGGTCGTCGCCCATATAAAGCGCGAGGCGGCCATCGTTGGTGGGCGTGTTTTCGCAACCCTCATGCTTGAAACGGCCAAGCGCGGTGCGTTTGACCGGCATCTGCGCCGGATCGAGCGGATCGATTTCGACGACCCAGCCGAAGCGGTTCGGCTCGTTGGGCTCCTGGCCGATATCGAAGCGAGGCACATAGCGATGCCAGGGATAGGGATGCTCCGCCGGGATGCCCATGCGCTGGTAGTTCTCGGCTTCCGAGGCGCTGTTGGCCTCGCCGTCGAAGTAGTAATTGATGTTTTCCTCGCAGGTGAGATAGGTGCCCCAGGGCGTGATGCCGCCCGCGCAATTGTTGAGCGTGCCGGTGACGGTGCGCGCTTCCGGGTCAGCGGAGGTGGCAAGCCTTGGATGCCCGGCGGCGGGCCCGCTGAGGCGGATGGGGGTCTCGAGCGTCGAGATGCGTCGGTTGAACGGGCTGTCGGTCACCACTGACCAGTTGCCCTTGCCGTCGCGCTGCACCTCGACGATCGAGTTGCCGTGAGCGGCCATGCAGGTCTTCACCTGCGCCTCGCTCAGAGCCGCCGCCACATTATCGTCACCTGAAGGCAGGCCGGGAAACATCAGTTCGTCATTGGTGTATTCATGGTTGACGCAGAGCAGGCCGTGGTTGCTGGCTCCCGAGCCATAGGGCAGCGGCACGAAGCCGATATAGTCGTTGTTGTAGCCGAAACGGCCAAGCTGGCTCTGCGCGTCGAGGGCGTGGGGATCGAATGCAGGCAGGCCCGGTTTGAGCGCGTCGCCCCAGCGGATCAGCACATCCGCGCTGTGGTCGGTCGCGACATGGTGGGTGGTGTCGACGCCATGGGCGATTTCGGGAAAATTGAAGGTGAAGTTCGGCGCGTCGGGCTTCTGGTCGCATCCGGCAAGCCCGGTCAGACCTGTCCCCGCGCCCGCCATCAGGCCGAGCCCCGCTGCGCCTTTGAGCAGGCTGCGCCGGGCGATGCGGCGCTCCCAGAGGGTATTCAGCGACGGGCTCGCCGGACGCTCGATGGCATTGTCTTCCTGCTCTTCCCGGCGTTCACTCAAGGACTTGTACTTCGTCATTGCAGGTATCCGTTAAACCTATTCAAAAACGCGTTATGCGCGATTCACACCTGCCGGAATGAGCAAAATCTGGTTTTGCCCCCATTGGCGCGGCCGGGAGAGAAACGGCGGATAAATGTCTTTTTAATGACCGGGTATGACAGGTTGATGACGGTACGGCCTGCGGGCTCGCGCGGGCGGACGGCCCGTGTCATTATCCCGGTCCGTTCACGGGGACTTTGACATCATCTGAATCTGAGCCGGAGAATCGTATGGCTGTTTTTGCTTTGGGGAACGTCAGGCCCCTTCTGCCGCCGCAGGGCGAATACTGGATCGCGCCGAACGCCCAGGTGATGGGCAACGTCAAGCTGGAAAAGAACGCCAGCGTCTGGTTCAGCGCCGTGCTGCGTGGCGATAATGAACTGATCACCGTAGGCGAGAATTCCAATGTTCAGGATGGATCGGTCCTCCACACCGATATGGGAGCGCCGCTCACGATCGGCCGGAACGTCACCGTCGGCCATTTGGTGATGCTGCATGGCTGCACCATTGGCGATGGTACGCTGATCGGCATCGGCTCGGTCATTCTCAACCATACGAAGATCGGCAAGAACTGCATCATCGGCGCGAATACGCTGATCCCCGAGGGCAAGGATATCCCCGATAATTCGATGGTCATGGGTTCGCCCGGCAAGGTGGTGCGCCAGCTTGGCGAGGATACCGCCGCGATGCTCCAGATCTCGGCTGATCATTATGTCGAGAACTGGCAGCGCTATGCCCGCGATCTGAAGGCCGTGGACTGAACGAACAGTAAAATCAAAATAAAAACACGATAACAGGGAGCATGATGATGAGCAGGCCGCGGGTTGTTGAACCCCTTTCCAGCGAAGTGCTGTACGAAGTTTCCGATTACATCGCCACGATCACGCTGAATGCGCCGGAGCGCATGAACACGATTTCCGGACCCATGCTCGATGCGCTGTCCGCCCGCCTGATCCAGGCGGACAAGGACAATGAGGTGCGCTGCATCATCATCACGGGCAAGGGCCGGGCATTCTGCGCGGGCCTCGATCTCAGGGCGCAGACGTCGGGCGAACAGACCGTCGGGTCGAGCGGCGGCGTCACTTCCACCACCATCGACATCTCCAATACGCCGCCGACGGTGCTGTTCAATCTGGAAAAGCCGACCATCGCCGCTGTCAATGGCGGAGCGGCGGGCTATGGCATGGATACGGCACTTGGGTGTGACATCCGCCTGATGGGATCATCCGCCAAGCTTGCCGCCGCCTTCTGCAAGCGCGGCATCCTGCCCGAGTCCGGCGGCACCTGGTATCTGCCGCGCCTGATCGGCTGGTCGAAGGCGGCTGAGCTGGTTTTCACCGGGCGCACCCTCTCCGCGCAGGAAAGCGTTGCCTGGGGGCTCGCCTCCGAAGTGGTGCCGGATGGCGAACTGATGGCGCGCGCCCGCGCGCTCGCCGCTGAAATCGCCGCCAATGCCCCGCTTGCCGTGCAGGCAGCCAAGCGCATGATGCGGATGGGCTTGAACGAGCCTTTCAACGAGCATGTCCATCATGTCTATCTCCAGCTCCTGCCGCTGATGCGCACCGAGGATGTGAAGGAAGGCATGATCGCTTTCATGGAGAAGCGCGCGCCGGTCTTCAGAGGACGCTGACTCGGGCCTCTAGTTGACCTTGCGTCAATTCGGCGGCTCCTGGGCAAGGCTTGCCTGAGGGCCGCACGCGGGGCAGTCTCGACGCAAACAAGCCGCCCGTCGTGGTAAATGCGGGCGGGACATGCTGGAGAGGAAATCCATGGCCTATGAATTCTGCACCGCCGAGACGGAAGGGCATCTGCTCATCGTCACCATCAACCGCCCGGAGCGGATGAACTCGCTGCATCCGCCGGCGAACTTCGAGCTTGAGAAAATCTTCAATGATTTTGCCGCCAATCCCGATCTGTGGGTCGCGATCATCACCGGCGCGGGCGACCGTGCCTTCAGCGCGGGCAATGATCTGCGCTATCAGGCGGAGGGCAACAAGATCGAGGTGCCCAAAACCGGCTTTGCCGGCCTGACCGCCCGCTACGATCTCGACAAGCCTGTCATAGCGGCGGTCAATGGCGTCGCTATGGGCGGCGGCTTTGAAATCGCGCTGGCGGCTGATCTCATCATCGCCTCGGACAAGGCTGTGTTCGCGCTGCCGGAGCCACGCGTTGGCCTTGCGGCGCTTGCGGGCGGGCTCCATCGTCTGCCGCGCCAGATCGGCCTCAAGCGCGCCATGGGCATGATTCTGACCGCGCGGCGCGTCAGCGCGGAGGAGGGCAAGGAGCTTGGCTTCGTCAACGAGGTCGTCCCGGCTGACGATCTGCTTGCCGCCGCCAGACGCTGGGCGGCCCTGATCCTTGAATGCTCGCCGCTTTCGATCCGGGCTTCCAAGCAGTCGGTCCTCAAGGGGCTGGACGAGGCCGATCTGGAAAAGGCGATCAACGGCAAATATCCGGCCGTCACTACCCTTTTCAAGAGTGAGGATCTGATCGAAGGCCCTCTCGCCTTCGCCCAGAAACGCGCGCCGGTCTGGAAGGGCAAATAATCTTACACGCCGTATCAGGATTATCCCCGGTTCGCCGGGGGTAATCCCTGACCGCCTGATTATTTATTTTCAGATCGGAGGCGGTCAGCTTTTAGGCAACCATGGGATGTCGGCGGAGACATCCGATATTGGCGCGGCGACCTTCAAATGTAGCAAGCCCGGAGCGTTCTGCAGCATCACCCATTGATAGGGCCGGTAGGTTGACTGGCGTGTCAGCCATTTGTAGTTGACCTGCGACCAATGCCGGATTTCGCCTTTCAGATTATCCAGAATGAAATCTCCCCGGTCCGTGTTGACGGCAAGCACGGCGTGGCCGATGGAAAAATCATTGAGGGCGGTCACGATCAGCAGGGCATCGGCAGGAAGACCCTGTGCGATCAGTATCTTGCGTTTTTCCAGCGCATAGTCTTCGCAATCGCCTCTCAACTTGATCGGGTAAGGCCAGTAATCCTCCACCCCGTACAGGATACTATCCTTGCCCGGGCGAACTTTCTGATTCACCGCGTCATTCACCTGATTTAGTTCACGCCACAGGGCGCCTGTCATTCGCAAGGGGGAAGGGGTGTCTGTTCCTCCCGTGCAGTCGGCTCGGAAGCGGCGGCAGAAATCCTGAAACGGCAATGGTGGAGGCATGTTGAGCAGGAGAGGCATGTGGGTATCAGGGGTCACGGGCACATCGATGCTGCTGAGGGGACCGCTGGTGCCATGACCACAAGCAGACAGCAACTCCATTGCCGTGAGCAGAGCCAGTCTGCATGCGTTTCGCGATAGGAAGGGTGAGAAGAAGAGATGCCGCATCTGGACGCCATCAATCTGTTGCGATCGTGTCAAATATTGACTGTCGTCACACTCGCTCTCTGATAAAACCCGGATAACAGAGCGGAATGGGAGGAATCGGGCAGTTTCTCTTCCAGTTCTGGCCGCTGGGTTAAGTTGCGGGGAAGGGTCCTATTTGGCGCTTGCGGGTCGGGCGGCAATTATCAACAATCATGAAAATTAACGAACAGGCCTTGCGGCCTGTCATGGGATGAGCGTCCGGACTTTCATATCACCAGCAGAGTGATGGAAACCCGTGCTCGAGCAGATCGAGGAATGTCGGGAATGAGTGAATTCGATTATGTGATCATCGGGGCTGGCAGCGCGGGTTGTGTGCTGGCCAACCGGCTGACGGAGGATGGCAGGCACAAGGTACTGCTGCTGGAAGCCGGACCGAAGGACACAAGCGTCCTCATTCACATGCCTGCCGGTGTCGGCAAGCTGATCGGCGGCGAATATGCCAACTGGTATTACTATACCGAGGAGCAGAAGAACCTGAACGGTCGCAAGCTGTTCTGGCCGCGCGGCAAGGTGCTGGGCGGCTCGTCCTCCATCAACGGCATGATCTATATCCGGGGGCATGCCCGCGATTATGATCTGTGGCGTCAGATGGGCTTGGAAGGTTGGGGATTTGCCGACGTGCTGCCCTATTTCCGCCGCTCGGAAGGCAATGAGAACGGCAATTGCGAGTTTCATGGCGGCGAGGGTCCGCTCGGCGTTTCCAACGTCCGCAACACCAATGTGCTGTTCGATGCCTTCGTCGAGGCGGGCAAGCAGGCGGGCCATCCCTATACGCCGGATTTCAACGGGCCCCAGCAGGAGGGCGTCGGCCCTTACCAGCACACGATCAAGAACGGCCAGCGCTGTTCGGCCGCCAAGGGCTATCTGGTGCCTGCGCTTGCGCGCCCCAATCTCAAGGTCGAGGTCGAGGCGCTGACCTCGCGCATCCTGTTCGAGGGCAAGAAGGCGGTCGGCGTCGAATATGTCCAGAACGGCGAAACAAAGACCGTCAAGGCGGGCAAGGAAGTGCTGCTGTGCGGCGGCGCGGTCAATTCACCCCAGACGCTGATGCTCTCAGGCATAGGGGCTGCCGCGGAACTCAACAAGTTCGGCATTCCGGTGGTCGCGGATTTGCCCGGCGTCGGCCAGAATTTGCAAGATCATCTCGATTGCACGCTCCTTTACGAGTGCACCCAGCCGATCACGCTGCACAGCCAGATGAATCCGGTCCGGCAGCTTATTACCGGCATGAAATATGTGTTCTTCAAGAGCGGCGTGGGAACCTCGAACGGGCTTGAGGCGGGCGGTTTCCTCAAATCGCGGCCTGAACTTGAAGTGCCGGACCTTCAGATTCATTTCGTCGCAGCCGCGATGCGCGACCATGCCCGCGCGAAATCGGAAGGCCATGGCTTTACCATCCATGTCTGCCAGCTTCGTCCCCATTCCAAGGGCTATATCGGCCTCAAGTCGACCGATCCGCGCGATCATGCCCTTATCCAGCCGAACTATCTGGAAGCGGAATATGACCGCAAGGTGCTGCGCGACGGCGCACGCATCGTCCGCGACATCATTCGCCAGAAGGCCATGGATCCCTATCGCGGCAAGGAGCAGCAGCCGGGGGTTGCGGTGCAGAGCGACGAGCAGTTCGATGCCTGGATCCGCGAGAACGCCGAGACGATCTATCATCCCGTCGGCACCGCGAAAATGGGCAGCGACGCCATGGCGGTTGTTGATACGAAATGCCGGGTGCATGGCATCGAGGGCCTGCGCGTCATTGACGCTTCAGTCATGCCGACGCTGGTGGGGGGCAATACCAATGCTCCCACGATCATGGTTGCGGAGAAGATTTCCGACGACATTCTCGGCAAGGCGCCGCTTGCGCCCATGTATGTCGCCATCGCGGAGGACAAGGCCACTGCGGCGGCGTGAAACCAGCGGAGAGCAGCCATGGCGCGCCTTGAATTCTTCTTCGACTGTTCCAGTCCCTGGACCTATCTGGCCTTCAGCCGCATCCATGAGGTGATCGAGCGAACGGGGGCGGAGGTCGAGTGGCGACCGGTGCTGGTGGGCGGCATTTTCAATGCCGTCAACGACACGGTCTATGAGGCGCGGGCCAACCCCAATCCCGTCAAGGGACGCTATTATGTCAAGGACCTGGCGGACTGGGCCCGGTTTTGCGGCGTGCGGATCGGCAATCCGCCGGTCTTCCCGGTGCGGGCCATCGACCCCATGCGAGCCGCGCTGGTGGCGCAGGAGGAGGGGAAACTTATCCCCTTTTCCTTTGCATTGTTTGAAGCCTATTGGGGCGATCTGTTCGACATCAGCCGTCCCGAAACACTGGCCAGCCTCAGCGAGAAGGTCGGCCTTGACTGGGAGCATATCTCGTCGCGTATGGTGGCCCCGGAGATCAAGGACCGCCTCCGGTTCAATACGGAGGAGGTCATGGCGCGCGGCGGCTTCGGCTCGCCGACAATGTTTGTAAACGGGACTGACATGTATTTCGGCAATGACAGGCTGCCACTGGTCGAAGCGGCGCTGGCGGCGCGTTCATGAGTGAGCACGACTCGTCTTTTCGGGCGGTGAACGATAATGAGCGTCCCCCGGCTCCCCGGCGCGAGGCGGCTTTCAATGCTCCCCTGCCTGTGCTTCTTCTGATCGCCGCGCTGGTCATATGTTATGTCGTGCCGGTCTATGTGATGCCTGGCCTGGGGGAGGCCGTCCTTCTCTATGGTTCGCTCATCCCGGCCCGGCTTTTCCCCGGGGCGGATCAGGCGGCGATGGTGTTTCCCGGCGGCTGGGCGGCCAGCGTGTGGACACTGTTCAGTTATACCTTCCTTCATGGAAGCTGGCCCCATGTGCTCCTCAATTCGGTCTGGCTGCTGGCCTTTGGCACGCCGATGGCGCGGCGCCTCGGTACGGTCCGTTTTTTCGCGTTCTATTTTCTGTGCGGCGCGGTCGGCGGGCTTGTTCATGCGGCCTTCAACGTCGGGAGTCTTGTTCCCGCCATTGGCGCGTCAGGAGCTATTTCGGGTTTGATGGGAGGGGCTGCCCGCTTCGTTTTTCTGGCGGATGGGCCGCTTGGCGCGGTCGGCCGCAATGAATGGTCGTCGTCTCATGCCGTGCGCGCCGAGGCGGGCATCATCGCGGCGCTGACGGACCGGCGCATCCTCATTTTCGTCGCTGTCTGGGTTGGCCTCAACCTGCTTCAGGCGACGGGCCTGCCGCTTGCCGGCCAGCCGGTTCAGGTCGCCTGGATTGCCCATCTCGGCGGGTTCTTCACCGGTCTGCTGCTGTTCGGATTTTTCGACCCGCCGGCATATTCACCCTCGGGTGGTCCCGGGAATGTGAATTACGGCGAGTGGAAGGGTAAACTATGAGTTTCTGCTCTTTCCAGTGATGCTTGAATCCGGGCAATGCGCTTCCACATAGGAAGAGAGTGGTCCGGTCTTATGGAGAGACAGACGATGAGCGATGGTTCTTCCGAAAGTTTTCAGCCGCAAAGAGAAACAGACAAGCCTTTGGTGCGGCTGATCTATATGGCGCTGTTCTGGTTCTTCGGCAGCGTCTCTTTTTCTCTTGCCGTCTTTCTGGGCGCAGTCCAGTTCGCGTTCCAGCTTGTCGGATCAAAGGGCCGGGACGCCAAAAACGAGGAGTTGCGCCGTTTCAGCACAAGCCTCGCGCATTATGTTCTGGAATGCCTGTTCTTCATTGTTTATGCGCGCGAGACGAAGCCTTTTCCGTTCTCGCCCTTTCCCCAGCCTGCCTCGACGAGCGGACCTGTGGCGCATCCTGAGCCTCAAGCTCCCTGAAATGGCTGCGGCCCTCCTGCGTCATAAGCCCTTTGAGGACGGCGCGGCAGGTGAAGGTGAACTGCGCGGCGGATTCCTCAGGCGTGGGGTGGTACCCCGCCAGTTCAAGGCTGGTCAGTCCGTGTACGGTTGCCCATAATGCATCTGCGAGCATGCCGGGTTCCCGGTCCCGGACCAGATATCCCCGGTCGATGCAGGCGCACACGGCCTCATAGAGATGGCGGTAGCTGTCATGTCCGGAAATGCCGCGCGCAGCAGGGGCGGCATCGGCATTGTTCTGGTGACGCAATTCGGCTGTGAGCGGCATGGTCACCGAGATCATCAACGCATAATAGGACGGGTTTTCGAGCGCGAAACGCCGGTAGGCTTCCCCAAGCCGTTCCAGCCGGAGCAAGGGGTCCAGTTCCTCAGGGACGGACTCCTGAGCTCTTGCCAGCCTTGAAAACGCCTCCTCCAGCAGCGCCTGGATCAGCCCTTCCTTGCCGCCGAAACCGGTGTAGATCGCCATGGTCGAGGTATCGACGCTGGCGGCCAGTTTGCGCAGCGACAAGGCGTCAGGCCCACCGCGCGCCAGCATGGCGCTGGCTGCGTCCAGCAGTGTCTTTCGTTGCAGCGCTCTGGTGCTTTTTGTTTTCTCACTCATGGAATTTTCTGTGTAACGACTGATTTTCCTGTTTCCCTGTAGCGGGGGCTAGGAGGGGCGGAACTTTCAACGATCTTGCCTCCGAATGGCTTGACTCGTCTATAACGATGTTATAATAACAGTGTTATAGGAATCCGATTTTCAGAGACATTCCCGGAGACGTCAATGATCACGCTGCATCATCTCAACCAGTCCCGTTCGCAACGGGTTCTCTGGCTGCTTGAAGAACTGGGACTCCCTTACGAAATCGTTTTTTACGAGCGCGACCCGGCGACCCGGCTGGCGCCTCCAGGCCTGAAGGCCATCCATCCACTGGGCAAATCCCCGGTCATCACGGACGGGGATATCACCGTCGCCGAATCCGGCGCGATCATCGA
>JAATFR010000434.1 GCA_015655095.1 Hyphomicrobiales bacterium
CGTGATGCGGGGCGATCAGGGCAGCGCGCGGATCCGGACCGGCCCCTTTCCCCAACCCGGCAACTGGCTGCCGAGCGCGGCAGGCCCGGTCAGCCTCGTTCTGCGTCTCTATGACAGCCCGGTTTCGACAGGCCTGGCGACGGAACTCGGTGCCCGGCGGGCGATCGACATGCCCCATATCGAGCGGGGCGCCTGCCCGGGCGGGCGCAGCCCATGATGCGCTTTCTGCTCTGGAGCCTGGCAGGCGTTCTGATCGGTATCCTGGCCCACATTCTTTCCGTCATCGCGCTGCCCCGCCTCAGCACCCAGGCGGGGTTCCAACGCGTCGCTTCCATCGCGAGAATGGATGGGTTCACGATCGTCCCGGCCGACCGGACACCGCTGCCCTTGCCGGACCCGGCCATCATCGCGGCCTTTTGCCGCTACAATCTGGGCGACGGTCCCCTCAAGCTGCATGTGCGCGTGGCGACCGGCTTCGTCTCGATTTCCTTCTATACTTCGGCCGGGCTGAACTACTACGCGCTGACCGACAGGGCCGCGGCAGACGGGGTCATCGACATCAACCTGTACACGGCGGCCCAGCTCGCTCAGGTCCGCGCCAATGAGGGACCCGACCAGCCCGGCGCCCCGCGCCTCCAGGCGCCACAGGAAAGAGGATTGGTGGTGCTGCGGGCCCTGATTCCCGAGTCCGGCGAAAAGGCGGAGGTCGAGAAGCTGCTGGCGGCAGCGACCTGCACGACCGTCACGGCTCAATCGGCGGACTGATCGCGACACTCTTTCCGACGAGGTGCAGAGCTTTGGACAAGACACCGACCAAGGAAACAGTCGGCGCTGAGAAGAGACTGCCACCGACGATATCCGTCAAGGCCGGGAGGTTGTCGCGCGCTGAAAATCAAGCGTGATGCGGAGTTAATCGCCAATGGCGAGACCGCTATCGATGGCTATGCGCCAGCCCGAATAATCGCTCCAACCCCGACGCATTTGCTCCAGGCCTGGTCGAGAGAACAGGCAGGAGTCACGCCTTGCGGCGGCGTTTGCCGCTGGCGGAGCCGCCCCGCTGGGGCCGGCTGACCTGATGGTCATCCCCGGTATGACGCTCGATGCGCACGCCGGTGAAGAAGAGAATCTCGGCGCTGTGTTCGCGGCTTTCGCTACCCGATGGAGATCGGGGTTTAGGCTCTTTCGGAAATTGCAGCACGATGCTCATGGCAGGACCTATCAGCAGATTGCACCAGAAAGTGAGACTCCGAATGCGTTCGATTTGCGGTCATATACAGGTAATGAAAGTTAACAGTGTGTGTACGGGCGCACTAAACGCCGCTACCCGTCGTCTGAGCGTGACTCGTTTGTGCGTTTTCGCACATCGAGACCTGGATCCATGGCCAGACCGCCCTTTTAGGGCGAAATCGAGCTTACAAAAAAGAAGTAACCCTTTCGTTTATGTCCTGGCCTGAAACTGTCGTCGATCCCGGGCCGTGATCGCGCCGCGAAGGAGGCACGCCGCCACATGGCGATGTTTCAAAATGAATCGATCCGGCATTGAGCCTGGGAGATCGCCGCTTGTTTGCGTCGGCTCACTCCTCCGCCAGGTCCAGGAAATGGCGCCCCTGGCGATCCTCCGCTTCGATGACCCACAGGTCCGGGTCGAAGCGGATTTCGCGCTGCAGTCTGGTTTCAGCGTCCAGCGGCGTCGCGTCTTCCTGCGTCATACGGACGAAGCGTCGCACGCCGTCGTCTTCGGTGATCAGGGATTGCGGCGCAGGGCCATAAAGCGCAGCAGTACCGTCAAGGCGGTCCACCTTGATAAAAATCGCGCCCGCCTCCTCGGCGCCGCGATGCCGCAGAACGGCAAAGCCGCCTTCCATCGCGACCCGGCGAATATAGGCAGCGACAAAGAAGCCGGACTTCAGTCGGGACGTCATGGCGCTTCCTTAGAGCGTTTTACCATCAGACCGAGTCACCAAGCATCGCAAAATGCTATTGATGCCAATGCGTTATCTTGGAAGACCGTTTCGGTCAGAACGCATTTTGCTTTAGAGCAAAACGTGCTCAGACGTAAATGCCATATTGCCCGAAGACCTTGTTTCGCCGCCTTCGATTCCCGGCAATTTTGCACAATCGTGAGACGCACCGATCATTGCCTTCGTTCGGATGCGCTCTTTGCAAGCCGCGACCCCGGGGCGGGATGCATCGTTGGGCGAAAATGGTCGGTCTGTTTTTCAGCGCAAGAGCGGTGAAGCAGATATTGTATCGTCTCCTGGAGACCCAGTTCCGGCACTGAAAGCGCCAACTCGACATTTCATCGCAGCGGAGATCGTTTCCGATGACAAAGGCCAAGCCCGCGATGCCAACGGTGCTTTGCTACCAGGCCCGGCCGAAACAACG
>JAATFR010000274.1 GCA_015655095.1 Hyphomicrobiales bacterium
ATCCTCGGACTGCTCATGGCGGGGCAAGAATATGTGCCGAAACGGGTCGCAGATAATGCATGAAAAAAACCCGTATCGTGATTTTATTGACGACATAGGCAGTCGCCTCAGGCGGCTGCCACAGCCTTCGCTCGTGGGCAAAATTACTGATGCCCTCGGCAATAATCTGCGGGCGTATTTGCCTGGAGCCGCCATCGGCGATCTCTGCATCATTCATGATGCAGACAAAACAACCAGCATGCAGGCTGAAGTCACTGGCATTTCAAGAAACACGGTCATTTTGACACCCGTAGAATCCATGATCAGAATCACCGTAGGTTCCCACGTCATTTCTTTACATAGGCCGTTGTCGGTTGAAGTCGGCGAACCCCTCCTCGGCACTATTCTGGATGGCCTCGGGCGACCATTCATATCCGAAGACCGGAAAGACCATCAGGCATTGCAAAAATATCCCATTGATGCCGACTCCCCGTATGCATTGACTCGGACCATGGTACACAAGCCTTTTATCACAGGTGTCAAGGCCATTGATGGTCTGCTTACATGTGGCGAAGGGCAGCGCATCGGCATTTTTGCCGGAGCGGGATGTGGAAAATCAACGCTGCTCCAGATGCTGATGCATGGCAGCGAGGCTGATGTGATTGTATTGGGCCTTATTGGTGAGCGGGGCCGGGAGGTGCGCGAATTTATCGAAAAACATCTAAAGCCAGAAGACAGGAAAAGATCCGTCATTGTCGTGGCGACGTCTGACCGTTCCGCACTTGAGAGAAGCAAGGCTGCAATGACGGCAACAGCCATCGCTGAATATTTCCGGGATCAAGGCAAACGCGTTTTGCTTCTGCTCGATTCATTAACCCGCTTCGCCAGGGCATTGCGTGAGATTGGCCTTTCGGCGGGCGAACCGCCAACCAGGCGCGGGTTCCCCCCTTCGGTATTTAGCCAATTACCACGTCTGCTTGAACGCACAGGCAACAATGACCGTGGCTCCATCACTGCTTTCTATACTGTCTTAGTGGAGGGGGACGATATGTCAGAACCGATAGCCGACGAAACAAAATCCATTCTGGATGGCCATATTGTTCTATCGGCCCGGCTTGCCGCAGAAAACCGTTACCCGGCGATAGATATTCTTAACAGCCGTTCACGAGTGATGGATGCCGTTATTTCTCCACTTCATGGTGCCCTTGCTGCAAAGTTCCGCACTCTCCTCTCTGCTTATCAGGACGTAGAGTTTTTAATTCGGGTTGGAGAATACAAGAATGGATCTGATCCAATTACAGATGAATCAACTATGAAAATTGTTGGCATGCGTGAATTTCTTCTACAAAAATCTGATACACCTTCTGCATTTGAAGACACAATGAAATTTATGAGAATGGCTCTCTAGATATTATGTTCAGAACACTGCACAAAATTAAAAAGGCACGACGGAAAAAGCAGGAACTGGAAACCGTCCGCTGCAAGAATATAGTATGTCAGCTTGAGCAGGAGAGAGAACGCCAGAAAGATAGTCTGCGAGATTTTGAGCATCATATGCGGCAATCTGAGGAAACTATCCTCAAAGAACTTATGCAATGCACCATCGGCAAGAAGGACATGGACCGCGTCTGCGCCGATCTTGCGCACCTCCGCACGCAAATGGCGGATATGAAATCAGCATTTCAAAAGGCTGAAGAAGCGCTCCACCAGAGCATGAGCATGCTGGATGCTGCGGAGATAGAATGCAAAAGACAATTTGTTAATGAGGAAAAAATATCGGAACTTCTTAAAATAGAGAACTCCAGGGAGACTTTGCGTCACGAACATAGAGACAGTTCGGCGTTGGAGGAGTTTCTGCCGCGCAGCCTGTTAAAATTTGGCGATTCCTCAAGAGCTTTGTCCAAACTCACCTGCATGCAGGATCGTCAGCGTGAGATATAACGGACTTAAATCATGAAATTTTCAGCCATAGATTCCCTCAAGGCATCACATGACAACCCCGGTTCATCCACTCCGGCGCTTTCGGACTCGGCCTTGGCCGATCGGTTTTCCATCTTAATGGCGGGCTCAGATAAAGATTCTGAGAAAAGAAATGATAAAGAAGAAAGCCGAAACAGAAAAAACGATGAGCCCAATCAGCGTGAGCAGGATAGAGAGATCGCTTCGACTGCATCTGTCTTTGTGCAACGAAATCCGGAAAAGCCCGCAAGTCTGGTGAGAACGGAAAATCAAGGAGCAATCTCGAGTCATCTAAGCCCGTTGGTAGATGGTATCGTTAATAATATGGCGGCCTTTGCCTCCCGGCCGATGAGAAGAGACAGCGAAATATCGCTCTCCCTCGCTGAACGCCTTCTCCCGGATACCCAGGTCACATTGCGGCGGAGTGGCGACACGATCCATGTCGACTTCACTACGTCTCAGGTGCAAAGCGCTGAATTTCTGATGGGAAACCAGGCGGGTCTGGCCGCAGCACTCGGCGAACGTCTGCGAATACGGGCAAATGTCCGCATCAATCCCGCGACTGGAAAAAACAAAGGCAAAGAGGTGGATAAGGTTTTGCATGATGCAACCATTCCTCCCTGGCCTGCCATCTCATGCTGACTCCATTTTCGCTTCCCCGCATAACATCAGCTCATGCTGATGCCATAAATATGATTGTGCGCATGTTGCCAACCTGGCAACTCGACGAGGAGGATGGAAGCGGCGCCCGGCAGGTATCCCTTCGCCCTGTCGATCTGGACGCCACATTACCGGAGGGAGAAATCTGGAGCGCGGATTACAGGTTTCTGGATAATCACATCACTCTTTCTTTTGGCGAACATGTTCTGGATCTTGTTCTTGCCAGTTTCGGCATTACCCGTTCGATAGGGGATATGCCGCCTGCCCTGTCAGGGGCCCTGATGGAGCAGGCTCTGGAAATACATCAGGGTGTTCTGAACTCAATTCTCGGCATTAATGGACAGATTGAATCTGCTGAACGCAAGGAAAGTCCCCTTCCTTACATCGGCACTATCGCGCTGGGAAATAATGATGGTAGCGCGCCGACCCAGGGGAAAATCCATTGCGATGCGGGTGGCGCCCGCCTCTTCAGCCGGGCGCTTGGCGCGCGCGCTCCTGTGCCGAAGTTTGACATCAGAACTATACCCATACCGTTACGGATGATGACTGGATTGACGCGTCTGCCCCTGTCTCTCTACAGACAAATTACGACAGGCTGCATCATTCTGTTCGACCAGACTTTCCTGTCAGGTCATACCATCCGGCTTCATGCCGGAAGCCATATGGCCTTACGCGGTATCCTGAGCAAAAGCGCGGGCACCATTACTCTTGAAGAAGGTCCGATTGCCATGACCGATATCCCATTCAGGCCTGATCAGCCGGAAACTGACCCGTTACAGGACATCCCCGATGCCCCGGCTCCCTTGCCCGAACATATGTCCACCAACAAACAAGAGACAGACCTCCTCGACGAAATCGAAATTGAACTTGAGTTCGATCTTGGCACACTTGAAGTTCCCGCAGGTGAACTTGCGCTGCTTGGTCCGGGCCATATCTTTGATCTTGGACAGGACGTACGAAAAAGGGTCCGCATCAGCGCGAACCACCGCCTGATTGGCTATGGAGATCTGGTACAGATCGATGATCGAACCGGCGTGCGGATTCAACAGCTCCTAGGCAGGCGGGATTCCTGATGCCGGATGCCAGCGCGGCCGTACCAAACTTTCCTGATCCGATTATCCTCATCATCACTCTATCGATTTTGGGGCTTCTCCCCATCATCATCATTGCCACAACTTCCTTCGTTAAAATCGTGGTGGTTCTGTCGCTTGTCCGCAATGCCCTCGGCGTCCAGCAAATTCCGCCCAATATTGCCCTGTATTCGCTAGCCTTGATGATCAGCGCATTCATCATGGCGCCGATCCTTTCCAGTGGCATCAAAACATTTGAGACCAATCCCCAGGCCTTCGACTCCCCCTCCTCGTTTATTGAAACGCTGAAACAGGGTTCCGATCCACTAAACAGTTTTCTCACCCGTCATAGCGCGCCTGCAGAGCGTGAATTTCTGGTCAGCGCGTCGAAAAAACTATGGCCAGAAGATATGCAAAAGGAGATAGACACCGGCAGTTTCTTCGTGCTTATCCCGGCATTCATGATTACCGAACTGACGGAAGCCTTCAAAATTGGTTTCCTGCTTTACCTTCCCTTCATTGTCATTGACCTCATCGTTTCCAATATCCTGCTTGCGCTCGGCATGATGATGGTATCGCCGACAACGATTTCATTGCCGTTGAAACTTCTTCTGTTTGTCGCCGTCGATGGCTGGACCCGGCTCATTGAAGGATTGATCCTGAGTTATGCCTAGGATGAACAAAGATGGATTTTGATGTCGCAGGCTTCATGAACCATGCTCTTGTGCTGGTTCTCCTGCTTTCCGCGCCGCCCATTATCGCGGCAACCGTCCTTGGCACGCTGGTCAGCCTTGTCCAGGCTCTCATCCAGGTGCAGGACCAGACATTGGGTTTTGCCATCAAGCTTGCGGCCGTGGGCATAACGCTTCTTCTGACAGCAGGCTGGATAAGCGCGGAGATCTACCAGTTCACTTATATGCTGTTCACGAATTTCCAGGATATTACACAATGGTGAATGATGGAAATCGGTGGCATTGAGGGCATAAAAACGTTCCTTACCTCGCTCTCCCTCACGCTCCCGAGGATCAGCGGGCTTTTTGCGCTTCTGCCTTTCATGGGAACACAGGTTATTCCCGGGATGGTGCGTATGTGCCTGGCTATGAGTCTTGCACTCCTCGCCCTGCCTTCTGTCTATCATGGCCTGCCACAAATGCCGATGAGCATCTATCAGATACTGCCTCTCGTCATGAAGGAAATCTTCATCGGACTCCTTATGAGTTTTTTCTGTGCCAGCCTGTTCTGGGCCGCAGGTTCACTTGGTTTCTTTCTGGACAATCAACGCGGCGCAACCATTTCAAGTTCGCTGAACCCGATGACGGGCGTCGAGGATTCACCCATCAGCACGTTGATGGGGCAGACCATGATCGCCCTTTTCGTAACGGCTGGCGGTTTTAATATTCTGACCGGCATTCTCTTCAAATCCTATGCGTTATGGCCGGTTCTCACCTTCTGGCCCACCCTTCATATTTCTGAAGCGGCCGCCTTTCTTCGGCAGATGGATGCCGTGATGAAGTTTGCGGTCGTGCTCGCCGCGCCTGTAGTGCTGGCCATGACCCTTGCCGAGCTCGGCCTCGCCTTTATCAACCGCTTTGCCCAGCAATTGCAGGTGTTTTATCTGGCCATGCCGATCAAGAGCGCCATCTGTATGCTGGTGCTGGCCCTCTACACGCCCTTTCTGGTCGATTACATCTACCGGGAAATCGATCTGTTGAAACGTGTCCCTCTCGTCATTGCCCCCTTGATGCGATGAGCAACAAAACCGAAAAGCCGACACCAGAGCGGCTGAAAAAAGCCCGCCGGGAAGGTCAGGTCGCACAATCCAAATCCCTGACATCTGCCATTGCCACAGCTCTGCTGTGCTTCTATCTGCTACTGCGTGATGATGTTATTTCCAGCCAGTTCAAAGCCATCCTGCTCATTCCCTCGCAGGCCTATGGCATGCCCTTTTCGGCCGCCATGTCAGCCATACTTGGGGCCCTGTTTCAGCTTTCGTTATCGATCTTGTTGCCAGTTATTTTCATTGCGTCTACTTCCGTCATAGTCTGTGATCTTGCCCAGATCGGCCTCGTGCTGTCGTCCAAGGCCATCATGCCCAGCGGCAAAAAGCTCAATATCGTCCAGAACGTCAAGAATATGTTCTCGAAGAAGACACTGGTGGATTTTATCCAGTCGCTCCTCAAGACAGCCTTCATGGGTTTTCTGGTCTGGAGTCTGACAAAAGGCAGTATTCACTCTCTGGTGCTTGTTCCCGAAGGCGGTGTGCCCGCCGTCGAGCGCGCCCTTCATGAAATGGTGTTTCTCCTCGTCGTCTATGTTTCGATTGTCTATCTCATCGTGGGCATCGTCGATCTGGCCTGGCAGCGCTTCAACCATATGTCCCAGCTCAAAATGTCCCGGGATGAAATCCGGCGGGAATACAAGGATATGGAAGGCGATCCGCTCATCAAGCACACCCGCAAGCGGCTGCATCAGGAAATGGTTGCCGAGGGCAATCCGCAGCATGCGTCTGGTGCTACGGCGGTGGTCACAAACCCCACGCATCTGGCCGTGGCGCTCTACTACAAGCGCGGGGAGACACCCGTACCCATAGTGCTGACCAAGGGGCGTGGCGCGGTCGCTGCCTACATCCGGCGTGTGGCCGAAGAGGCCGATGTGCCGGTGGTCCAGAATGTGCCCCTTGCCCGCGCGCTCTATGCCCAGGTCAAGCCGGAGCAATATATTCCCGCTGATCTGCTTGAACCCGTTGCGGAACTGCTCCTGTGGCTCCAGCGGACCCGGGGCATCAAGCTGGAGGATGATCCCGAGCTATGATGTTTTGATTTCCGGGTGGCTCAAAGATGCTCTAGCTTGCATTGGCATTCGTTGGCTGCACTCAGGAGATATTCATGGCTCTCAAGGCCGTCATTATACCCGTTACCCCCTTTGAGCAGAATTGCACAGTGCTGTGGGATGACGAAACCATGCGGGGCGCGGTATCCGATCCCGGTGGCGATCTTGAGCGGATTGAGAAGGTGATCGCAGAACAAGGCATCGTGCTTGAGAAGATCCTGCTCACCCATGGCCATCTGGATCATGCTTCCGGCGCAGGCGCGCTCGCCGCCAAATATGGGGTTCCGATTGAAGGCCCTCACCGGGACGACCAGTTCCTGATCTCCGATCTTCGCCGTCAGGGCGAGAAATACGGCTTTCCCCTCTATCCGGACTTCGAGCCGGACCCGTGGCTGGAGGATGGCGACGAGGTCGGCGTCGGCAATCTCACGTTCGGCGTGCGTCATTGCCCTGGCCACACGCCAGGACATATCGTCTTCTTCCACCAGCCCTCTCAATTCGCCCTGGTCGGAGACGTTCTGTTCAAGGGTTCGATCGGGCGCACCGATCTGCCGAGAGGCGATTATCAGACGCTCATTGAATCGATCCGGGACCGGCTATGGCCTCTGGGTGAGGATATAACTTTCGTGCCGGGACATGGGCCTGTTTCCACGTTTGGCTATGAACGGAAAACAAATCCGTTCGTTGCCGACAATAAGCTCGACTGAAATCATCATGTCGGGAAATAGCAAGGAACCGCAGCACGACTCCATCGAGGCATTGATCGCCATCATGGCAACCCTTCGTGATCCTGAGAGTGGCTGCCCCTGGGATCTGAAGCAGAATTTCCGCTCCATCGCTCCCTACACCATCGAAGAAGCCTATGAGGTTGCTGACGCGATCGAGCGTGGCAATGCTCAGGATATAAAGGAAGAGCTTGGAGATCTGCTCCTACAGGTTGTTTTCCATGCCCGCATGGCGCAGGAACAGGATCTGTTTTCCTTTTCCGACGTGGTAAAATCCATCTGTGAAAAGATGATCCGTCGGCATCCGCACATTTTTGGCAACGAGAAGGCCGCCGATGCCGGCGCGGTCAAACTGCGCTGGGACGAAATCAAAGCCGCGGAGAAGCTGGAAAAGGGCGGGAGCAAGCGCCTCCTCGATGATATTCCAGCGACGATGCCGGCCCTCACCCGCGCCGTGAAGCTTCAGGGCAAGGCAGCGAAAGTAGGGTTCGACTGGCCTGGCACCCGCGAGGTGCTGGAAAAGCTGTCTGAGGAAACTGCCGAACTGATCGCGGAACTCGACACGGGCTCCCATCCTGACCGGGTGGAAGAGGAATTCGGCGATTTACTCTTTGTTTACGCCAATCTCGCCCGCCACCTGAAGGTCGATCCGGAAGCCGCACTGCGCCGGACCAACGCGAAATTCATGTCCCGCTTTGCCCATATCGAGGATGCTCTGGCTCTCGACAGGCGCACGCCTCAACAATCCACACTGGAAGAAATGGACGCACTATGGAACGAGGCAAAGAAAATCGAAAAGGCGCGCGTAAAAGAGTGATCAGCGCGCCTTGATGGCCTCGGCCA
>JAATFR010000218.1 GCA_015655095.1 Hyphomicrobiales bacterium
CGACCGGTACGCTCTACCGCTATTTCACCTCGAAGGAGGATTTGTGCCGTCAGGTCTTCCGGGAAGTCTCCACCAAGGAGATGAATTTCCTTTCAACAATAGCTCAAGGCCCCGGCGCACCGCTTGAGCGGCTGGAAAAGGTGCTGCGCACCTTCGCCGACCGGGCCGTACGCGGCCGCCGCCTCGCCTTCGCCCTCCTCTCCGAGCCTGTGGATGTTCATCTGGCCGAGGAGCGTGCCCGCTTCCGCCAGACCAATGCTTCCATTTTCGCAAGCCTGCTCGATGAAGCAGTGGAAGCAGGCGATATCGAGCCGCTCAATACCGCCATCGCCGCCGCCGCCATGGCAGGCGCGGTGCCGACAGCGCTGATTGGACCACTTGCGCCCCGATCCCATCAGCTCGACGCCGACCCCGCCCGCACCGTTGATGAGATCGTCCATTTCTGCCTTGCCGCCATTGGCGCGCGCACGACCGCGATACAGCCAACAATTAAAAAAGAACAAAGGTTCATCGCATGAGCAATCCCAACCGGCTTTCAGCCAACGATCTCTTCACCCCTTCCCAGCTCGCGGAAGTACGCAAGCGCTCCGACTGGAGGGGCATTGCTCTCGTCGCCCATGCCTGGGGCACAATCATCGCCGCCATGGCGCTTGTGGCTATTTTTCCCAACCCGATCACCTATCTGGTCGCTGTCGCCATCATCGGCGCGCGCCAGCTTGGTCTTGCCATCCTCATGCACGATGGCGCTCATGGCATTCTGGCCGAGAACCAGAAGCTCAACCTCTTTCTCAGCCAGTGGTTCTGCGGCTATCCGATGATGGCCGAGACGCTGGCCTACCGGCGCTATCATCTCAAGCACCACGCCAGCACCCAGCAGGCGGATGATCCGGATCTCATTCTCTCGGCCCCGTTCCCGATCACGAAGAAGAGCCTGCGCCGCAAGATTTTCCGCGATCTGACCGGGCAGACCGGCTATCAGCAGCGCAAGGCCCAGATTCTGAACGCCTTCGGACCGAAGGGCCTGTCCCTGAAAGACCGGCTCACCCGCTACTGGAACCGGCTCGGCCGGGCAACCGTGGCGCAGCTCGTAATCTTCGGCCTGCTCTTGGCCGCCGGGCATCCGCTCTATTTCCTGACGCTCTGGGTCGTGCCGTTCCTGACCTGGCAGCAAATGGTGACGCGACTGCGCAATATCGCCGAACATGCGGTGATCCCCGACAACAATGATCCTTTCCGCAATGCCCGCACCACCCTCGCAAGCTGGGTTGAACGGGCGTTCATCGCGCCCTACTTGGTCAATTATCATGTCGAGCACCACCTCGCCATGTGGATACCTTGCCACCAGTTGCCCAAGGTGCACGCCTATCTGCTCGCCAACGGCTTCGGCGACCGGATCGAACAGAAGGACGGCTATGCCGAGGTCATCAGGCTCGCTACCAGCAAGCCTGATCGCGATGACAGCCGGGGCGCGCTCATCCACAAATCCCGGCGCGAGCGGGTGGCCGGCAGCCAGAACGAGGGCTTCAGCGCCAGCGGCGACGCCGACGCGGCTTGACGTTTGCCGCATGAACGGCTCTGGTGCGGCGATGTATCTCGATGATCCCGCCGCTTTCATCGCCGCCAATACGGCCTGCCATGAACCGCCCCTCATTCCTGAAATCCGTCTTCATCTGGCCACGGAGATCGTGCCGATCTGGCAGATGACAGAGGAGGAAATGGCGGAACAGGGTCTGCCTCCTCCCTTCTGGGCTTTCGCCTGGGCGGGCGGGCAGGCATTGGCGCGCCATATCCTCGACAATCCAGATATCGTGAAAGGATTTTCAGTCCTTGACTTCGGTTCCGGCTCGGGACTGGTCGGCATCGCCGCCCGCATGGCAGGCGCGGCCAGCGTGACCTGCGCCGACATTGATCCCTTCTCCGTCGCCGCGATCCGGCTTAACGCTCAACTGAACGGCGTTTCAGTGGATGTGACAAGCGAGGACCTGATCGATACGGCCAATCCCGGCTGGGATCTTGTGCTGGTCAGCGACCTCTGCTACGAGCGGCCGCTTTCCGAGCGCATCGAGCGCTGGCTGCGTGGCTATGTGGCGGCGGGCACCCGCGTACTGATCGGCGATCCGGGGCGGACCTATCTGCCGAAAACCGGCATGGAAAAACTCGTCACCTATGCCGTCAAGACAACCCGGGAGCTTGAGGACACGGACGTGCGCGCAACCTCGGTCTGGCAACTGCTTGAGGCATGATGCCTTATACCCGTGGAAAACCCCGCGCAGTCGGGGTACCTATGGATAACGAATCCCGGTCATAAAAAAGCTGCCGATCCAAACTTGCCGGGCAACAACAGTCGACCTGAAATCAACCTCCAGTGGAGCAGATATGACCGATCTGGTGCTCGCGGAAACAGTTCACGGCGTCCATACGCTGACGATCAATCGGCCTGACAAGAAGAATGCCCTGACCGCGGCCATGTATGCGGCGCTGGCGGACGGCATCGCCTATGCCGAAAGCAACCCCGCCATACGGGTGACGCGAATTCGCGGCACTGGCGGCTCGTTCACGGCGGGCAATGATCTGGCGGACTTCGCGGCCCAGGGAGCCAAACCCATTTCCGCTGACGACACCAAGGTGAAAGCGCCCGTGACGCGCTTCCTGAAGACCGTCTCCACGACGAAAAAGCCCCTTGTTGCCCAGGTCAACGGGCTTGCGGTCGGCGTCGGCGTCACCATGCTGCTCCATTGCGATCTGGTCTATGCGGGCGCAAGCGCAACCCTTCAGGCGCCCTTCGTCAATCTCGGGCTGGTGCCTGAGGCCGCGTCCAGCCTGCTTCTGCCCCAGCTCGTCGGCCTGCAACGGGCAAGCGAACTCTTTCTGCTCGGCCGCAAGATCGACGCGCAGGAAGCCCGGAACATCGGTCTCGTCGCGCAGGTCTTCCCTGACGAGACGCTCGACGCCGAGGTTGAGGCCCGCGCCCATGAGCTCGCCGCCAAGGCCCCCGATGCGGTGCGCTTCACCAAGGCGCTCATGCGCAAGAATCATGACGAGATCGCCGAGCGCATGGTCGAGGAAGGCCGTATCTTCGCCACCCAGCTCCGCTCCGCGGAAGTGAAAGAGGCCATCAGCGCTTTTTTTGAAAAGCGCCCGGCGGATTTTTCAAAGCTTTAGAAGGTCAACCCGATGTCCTATCGCTCGCTCCGCGAGTTTCTCGACAGGCTGGACCGCGAGGGCGATCTGGCGCGGGTGAAGCCCCCTGTTTCGACCTATCTGGAAATGACTGAAATCCAGACCCGGCTTCTTGCCGAAAAGGGTCCGGCGGTGCTGTTCGAGAATCCGGTGATGCCGGATGGCTCGCCAGCCACCATGCCGGTGCTGGTCAATCTGTTCGGCACCACCGAACGGGTCGCCCGCGCCGTCACCATGGGCGGCAATGAGGAGCGCCGCCCCAAAGACCTGCGCGAGGTCGGCGAAACCCTCGCCTTCCTGCGCCAGCCGGAACCGCCGGGCGGCTTTCGCGATGCCCTCGCCCTGCTTCCCCTCATCAAAACCGTGATGGCGATGAAGCCGAAAACGGTGCCCTCCTCTGCTGCCCCCTGTCAGGAGGTGGTGCTGCAAGGGTCTGATATCGACCTGACCCGCCTGCCCGTGCAGGGCTGCTGGCCAGGCGAGCCAGCGCCCCTCATCACCTGGCCGCTGGTGGTGACCAAAGGCCCCTCCACCGCGCGCGAGGATGATTACAACCTCGGCATCTACCGGATGCAGGTGCTGGGCCGCGACAAGACCATCATGCGCTGGCTCCATCACAGGGGCGGCGCGCAGCATCACCAGCGCTGGAAGAAGGAGCGTCGCGAGCCGCTGCCCGTCGCCGCCGTCATCGGGGCCGATCCCGGCACTATCCTCGCCGCCGTGACGCCGGTGCCCGACACCTTGTCGGAATATCAGTTCGCGGGCCTGTTGCGCGGGCGCAAGGTGGAGCTGGTGGACTGCAAGACCGTGCCGCTGAAAGTGCC
>JAATFR010000160.1 GCA_015655095.1 Hyphomicrobiales bacterium
ATCATCTGCGCACCATCGCGCCGAGCTACGGCGATCTCGTCACCATGCTGTCGAGCAAGGAAATCATCATCGCGCAAGGCTGGGAACCCGTGGCGGAATGGGTTGGCAAGGCCGCGACGATCAAGGTCGCCTACCCGAAAGAACAGGCGATGGGCTTCATCGAGGGCTATGCGATCGGCAAGGGTTCGCCCAATAGCGATGCTGCGCTCGCCTTTATCAACAATGCTCTCTCGATCAAGGGCCAGCTTGCGGGCGCCACCGCGAACTCCATGCCCGTGGTGGTCGCGGGTGCAATACCGCTGACGCCCCCAGACAATCAGGCGCTCTACGATTATAACCGCCTCGACGAATATTTCACGGTCAAGACCAATGTAGTTTCCATGTATCCGCTCGACTCCGACGGGGTTCACGCCACATGGGACGATTATCAGGAAGCCTGGGAAAAGGTCTTCAAGGCGTGAGCGAAGTCCATCCGCTCATTTCCGCCATGCCTGCAACAGGCACGGACGCCCGCCCGGGTGCCCGTGCCTGGCTGTCTGTTCTCAGCCGGTTCCTGCCGGGTGCGCGCGCATGGATGCTGACGCCGTCTCTGCTCGTCCTGACCGGGCTTTTTCTTATGCCGATGGCGTGGTTTTTTGTCCTCAGCTTCTGGCGCCTGCGCTCATATCGTCTCTACCCGGATTTTTCGTTTCGCAACTATGCCGCAGCCTGGAACGAATATCTTGATGCCGCGGTCTTCACGCTCTGGATGTCCCTGACCGTCGCGGCGATCACCCTGGTCATCGCCTATGCCATGGCCTATTTTATCCGCTTCCGGGCGGGCCGCTTTTCAGGTCCCGTCCTGATGGTCACGCTGGCCACGCTCTTTGGTGGCTATCTCGTCAAGATCTACGCCTGGAAAACGATTCTCGGCTCGACCGGCATTCTCAACCAGTTCCTGCTCGCCACCGGTCTGGTCAGCGAACCCGTCTCATGGCTTCTCTACAGCCCCTTTGCGATCATTCTCTCTCTCACTCATTTCCTGCTGCCGTTCGCCGTGCTGCCCATCTATGCCGCCCTGCGCCGCATCGACGAAACGCACATCGAGGCGGCGCGCGACCTCGGCGCCTCCAATCATCGCGCCTTTCGCGACATCATTCTGCCGCAGAGCCAGGGCGGCATCTTCGTCGCCTTCACCATCGCCTTTCTGGTGACGGCGGGCGACTATGTGACCCCGACACTTGTTGGCGGCTCCAGCACCTTCATGGTCGGCACCTTCATCCAGAGCCAGTTCGTCAACCGGATGAACACACCGCTCGGCTCCGCGCTGAGCTTTGGAATGCTGGCGAGCTGCCTTGCCATTCTGCTCATTGCCCGGGTTCTGCTGCGCGCCAGCCTCAAGGTGAGATGAGATGAAGAGACTGCCCCAGACCGCCTGGTATGCTTTCGGCCTCGCGAGCGTGCTGTTCATGATCTCGCCGCTGGCGATCGTCGTGTTCTTCTCCTTCACGAGCAACCGCCACGCGACAATCCCGGCCGGTGCGATGACGTTCGACTGGTACAGGGAGCTTCTGGCCAATCCGGATTTCTGGCCCGCCCTCACCAACAGCCTGATCGTCGTCGGTTTCGTCGGTCTCATTTCCATGGTGATCGGCACGCTGGCCGCGCTCGCGCTCGTGAAATTGCGCCCGCGCCTTGCAACCGGCATCTCGAACCTTCTGGCCTTTCCGCTGATGCTGCCGCCCCTTGTGCTCGCGCTGGCGCTCGTCACTTCCTTTTCATGGATCGGCGCGCCGCTGGGCCTGTGGACGGTCATTCTCAGCCATCTGGTATTCACCCAGCCTTTCGTCATCCTGATCGTAACCGCCCAGATGCAGGGCTTCGATGAATCGCTGATCGAATGTTCGCGCGATCTGGGCGCGAGCCCATGGCAGTCGTTCAACACCATCGTGCTCCCGATCATCCGGGCGACCTTGATCGGATCGACGCTGATCGCCATGTCGATCTCGCTTGATGATTTCGTCATCACCTTCTTCACTATCGGCGGCGGGTTGACGCTCTCGACCCTCATATGGGGCATGTTGCGGACCTCGCTCGATCCCAGCATCAATGCGCTGGGCACGCTCATCCTGCTCTTCACCGTTGGCGCGAGCACCCTTGCGCTGCGCATCACACACTATCGAGGCTAACCCTTGGCTATTCAGCACAGCTTCACCGGCCGTAACGTGCTTGTTACCGGCGCAAATCAGGGCATCGGCTATGCCCTTGCTCAGGCCTTTGCGGAAGCGGACGCCCATCTCTTCATCCTTTCGGAAAACGAGGCCATCAACGCCGCCGCCGCAAAATTGCGCGCGGCGACAGGCGCGCATGTCGAGGCGATCATTTGCGACATCTCGGACTTTGAAGCCGTTGCCGCAGCGATTGCCCCGCTCCCACGGATCGACGTGCTGGTCAACAATGCGGGCTATCAGCCCATGACGCCGATCCGCGATACCAGCGCGAAGGCCCGGCATGAATTCGACCGGGTGATCGATATAAATGTGAAGGGCACCTATTATGTGACCCGGGAAATCCTGCCACACATGCAATCCGGTGGCCGCATCATTCTGACCTCCTCGATCTGGGGCAAATCCGGCGCGGCGCTCTACAGCGGCTATTGCGCCTCCAAGCACGCCACCATCGGTTTCATGCGCGCGCTTGCCCATGAGCTGGGTTCCGACGGTATCACGGTCAACGCGGTCTGCCCGGGCTGGGTCGAGACTGAAGGCTCCATGTGGACACTGGAGGATGAATCACAGCGCTCCGGGCGACCGCTCCAGGATCTGGTCGATGAGTTTCTGGTTGGCCAACCGATTGGCGGCATGATGCAGCCTGCCGCCATGGCGCCGATGTATCTCTTTCTCGCATCGGATGCAGCCTGTGACATCACCGGGCAGGCCTTCAATGTGGATCGTGGCAGTTTCATCGGATGAGCAGGGAACGCAAAGGCAGACTGGAAAACAAGGTCGCGATCGTGACCGGCGCGGGTGCTGGCATCGGCCGGGCGACGGCTCTCGCCTTCGCGGCTGAAGACGCTTTCGTGGCCGTCACCGATATTGACGGGACATCGGGAAACGGGACTGTGGAACTCATCCACGCACAAGGTGGCAAGGCGCTTTTTCTCGAACAGGACGCGGGCGACGAGGCCCGGTGGAACGAGGTGGTGGGCCATGTGGTCGAGATGCAGGGCCGCCTCGATGTGCTGGTGAATAATGCCGGCATCCAGATTTCCCTGCCCTTGCCCGAGACGACGCTCGACGACTGGCGCCATGTCTTCCGCATCAATTCCGAAAGCGTCTTCCTTGGCACACGCACTGCGATCGAGGCCATGAAGCATCAGGGCTCGGGTTCAATCATTAATGTCTCATCTACCTACGCCATGGTCGCCGATCATCTCAACGCCGCCTATTGCGCCTCCAAGGCGTCAGTTCGCCACTTCACCAAGGCGGCGGCGCTTCATTGCTCGCACAACAGGCTTGGCATCCGGGTGAACTCCGTCCACCCCGGCGTCATCGACACGCCGATGTTGCAACGGGAAATCGCCGAGGTAACGCACAACCGGGGCCTCGCCGCCTCCGGCGCCATCCGCGCCGAATGGGATCTGCTCTGTCCGCTTGGCATCGGCGCGGCAGCCGACATCGCCCATGGCATCGTTTATCTTGCGGCCGACGAATCCTGCTACGTCACCGGCTCCGAACTCGTGATCGATGGCGGTCATCTCATACGCTGAAGGGAAACTGAAAATGATCGAAAATCCGGTGCCGTGGCCGAACGGAGCAAAATGCGCTGTCGCCATCACGTTCGATATTGATACCGACAGCTTCCTTCATCTCGATTTCCCAGAGCGCGCTCGCAGTCTGGTCTCGACCAATTCATGGCTGCGCTATGACGAGGTTGCCGTTCCGCGCATCGTGAAGATGTACAAAGACTTCGGCCTCAAACAAACCTTCTTTTACCCGGCCTGGTGCATGGAGCAATATCCCCGGCTGGTCGAGACCATCCTTGAAGGCGGTCATGAAATCGCCCATCACGGTTATCTGCATGAAGGCATGAACCAGCTTTCCGACGAGGATGAGGTCTACTGGATCGAGCGCGCCATCGACACCATCGTGCGCATGACGGGCAAACGGCCCCGGGGCTTTCGCGCGCCGCTCTACAATTTTTCGCATCGCACCGCCGACATTCTGGCACAGCAGGGCTTCACCTATGACGCCTCGTTGATGGCCGACTACATTCCCTACCACATCAAAACCGCCTCAGGCTCGCTCTGGGAGGTCCCCTCCCACTGGGCACTCGACGACTGGCCACCCTATGTGCACAACATCGACATCAACTTCACCATGAGCATCCGCTCGCCCGAGGAGGCGATGGGCGTGTTCATGGCCGAGTTCGAGGCCATGTATGAATATGGCGGCCTCTGGGTTGCGGTCTGGCATCCCTGGGTGTCGGGACGGCTCGCCCGATGCAGCCGCATCGCGAAAATGATCGAATATATGCAGAGCAAGGGAGACGTGTGGTTCGCCAGCATGGAAGAGATCGCCCGGCATATGCAGTCTGTAACGGATGCGGGAACCTACACCCCGCGCGAGGTCGGCCTGCCCTATTACGACAAGCCGATCAGTCCGGCTGACCTGCCCCGCCTGCTTTAGAGCCTCACCATCCGTTCGCCTGCCTCCTGCTCGGGATCTGCTTTGACCCATGGTGGAGCCGGCAGGGCCGATTTCAAATTATTGGCGATGGCGATGGCAGCAGCCATACCAGGAACTCGGCTCCTGACCTCAATGGCAACTGGCAGGCCCAGACGGCACAGCCATTGGAGACGGCAATGCCGTCAAGTTCTGAGCTGATGGCGCCTTGCCCATGACATGGGACCCGGCCGCCTGTTCATCGACAGCGGCCGGGTTAGGATCTGCCGCCTCCAGGCCACTGGCCTGAAGGCTGGGTACGCATCAGGAAATGGGCTTTGACTTCTTTCGGATCGAATCCGGAGCGGGCCTCGTCACATCCACCGCCGTATCATCCGGCGATTTCACGAGAATCATATTGACCGGGCTGTCATATTTGTTGTCGGCTCCAGAAGCGCGGAGTCGAT
>JAATFR010000407.1 GCA_015655095.1 Hyphomicrobiales bacterium
CCTTCGTCGCTTTTCAGATATTCGCCGTTGACGACGAACTCCGCCGACGCGCGCGAACCGTCCGCACTCGCCATGATCGCCATGTCGGTGAGATGTTCCTTGTACGCACCGTTCATGCGGCCCATGAACGCGCGAAACGCTTCCTTGCCCGTTTCGCGCTGACCCTGATTGATGTCGTGGATCACATCCTCAGTCAGAAGGGCGAAGAAGCCCTCGATATCCTGAGCGTTGAAGGCAGCGTAATAGGCGCGAATGAGCGCGGTTGTCCGATCTTGAGACATGGAAAGCTTTCACAGAAAAGGCAGGAAACAGGTGGAGATATGAGATTTTCGCATGATAGGACTTTGCCCCGGCGAGGGCCAGAGCGCGCCTTCAGGAAACAATATCTTTGTCTGGCCCGGCTCTTGAACAGCGGCAAACCGATCTTAAATTTCTACCGTGCGGATGCCCATGAGGGGTCCGCCAGCGCGTTGAAGCCGCAATCCCGGTCAGTCCCGACGGGAGACCGGCAGCGGCTTCGACGCCGATCACCCCACATCGCTCACGGAGGATGTTTTCATGGCCAGTTTCGATTTTTCCCCGCTTTTCCGTTCCACCGTTGGTTTTGACGAGCTTGTCGGCCTGCTCGACAGCGTGAAGCAGGATTCCGCCCAGCCCGCCTACCCGCCTTATAATATCGAGCGGGTCAGCGAGAACGACTACCGCATCAGTATGGCGGTCGCCGGTTTCAAACCTGAAGAACTCAACATCGAGGCGAAAGCCAACGAATTGACCGTCTCGGGCAAGCATGAAGCCCCGACCGGACGCAAATATCTCCATCAGGGCATCGCTAACCGCAGCTTCGAGCGCCGCTTCAAGCTCGCCGATCATGTGCGGGTGACGAACGCAACCATCGAACATGGTCTTCTCCATGTCGATCTCGTGCGGGAAATCCCCGAGGCGCTGAAGCCGCGCCAGATCGAGATCAATGTGGCGACATCCGCGCCCCGGCAGATTGAAAACGCCGCGGCGGCCTGATTACCGGAAATCGCGCCTTGTGCTCATTCGAGCATGAGGCGCATTTCCAGCACGCTCATTTCGCCTTCAAGCCCATGCCGCTCGAATCCCAGCCCCTCGCAGAGGTCGAGCATATGCCGGTTCTCGCGCAGCACATGGCCGAAAATCTCCTTCACGCCGCGCTCACGAGCATAGTCGATCAGGCGCACCATCATCGCATAGCCAAGACCAATGCCCTGATGGTCCGAGCGCACCAGAATGGCGTATTCAGCCCTGATACGATCCGAATCTTCTGACAGACGGCCAACAACGGCAGCGTGACTGTGGCTCTGGTCCGCAAACAGCACGAAAGCCATCTCCCGGTCATAATCGATCTGCGTCAGGCGGGCGGCAAGCTGACGCGGCAAGCGTCGCAAGGGCGACAGAAAACGCATGCGCAGATCCTCCGGATCCGTATTGGCCAGCAGATCGTCGATCAGAGGCGCGTCTTCGGGACGGATCGGACGCATGGGATAATTTTTCCCGTTGCGATCGCTCAATTCACCCTCAAGCCGCTGTGGATAGGGGCGGATGGCGAAGCGGCGCGTGCTGGTAAGCTTCGCGGGCTTGACCCGCATACGCACGTCAAGTGCGATGATGCCTCTGCGGTCCGCCAGCAGCGGGTTGATCTCAAGCTCGACAAGCTCCGGCAGATCGGCGGCAAGATCGCCGATCGCCAGCAGCGCCCCTGCAATCGCGTCAAAATTGGCGCCGGGGCGTCCACGATAGCCTTCCAGCAATCTCGACACCCGGGTTTGCCGAATAAGATCCTCCGCCAGATTGCGGTTGAGCGGCGGCAGCGCCATCGCCTTGTCGTCGATGATCTCAACCGCCGAGCCCCCCTGCCCGAACAGGATGACCGGCCCAAAGGTCGGATCATCGATAAGGCCGAGAACAAGCTCGAACGCGCCTGGCCTGTTGACCAGCGGCTGCACGGTGAAGCCCTCGATGGAAGCATCCGGGCGCAGTTCGGCCACCTTCTCCAACATGGCCTGCGCCGCCGCGCGCACGGCCGCCTCATCCTCCAGCCCCAGCGCCACGCCGCCCACATCGGTCTTGTGAAGGATATTCGGCGACAGGATTTTAAGGGCGACGGGAAAACCGGTCTGGCGCGCTGCCGCCACAGCCTCCTCGACACCCGATGCCGTCAGGGTTTCAACCACCGGCACGCCGTAGGCCTTGAGCACCGCCTTGGCCTCCGGTTCGCCCAGCCACTCGCGCTTTTCGGCCAGCGCGCGCTCGACAATGACGCGTACGCCCACGCGGTCACTTTCGGGCCAGGCCGGAGCTGCCGGCGGTATCTCCATCAGCAGCTTCTGGTTCCGCATGAAATGAACGCGGTGCATGAAACCATGAACGGCCTGCAATCCCCCGTCATAGGTTGGGATCTTTTCGTTCTGGAATATCCGGCGCGCCGCGTGTGCGCCCTGATCGCCAAGCCAGGCCGTGAAGACCGGTTTTGAGGATTTCTTTGCCGCCACGATTACGGCCTGGGCCGCCTCGACATTATCAATCACCGCCGTTGGGCAATTTATGGCGAGAATGGCGTCCGTGTTGGGATCCTGGAGCATGACCTCCATGGCCCGGGCATAGCGCTCCGCCGTGGCGTCACCTCTAATATCCACCGGATTGCCATGAGACCATGTGCGCGGAAGCACAGCGTCAAGTCTTGCGACCGTTTCCACTGCCAGTTCCGCCAGATGCGCGCCCGCGTCGATCAGGAAATCTGTGGCGAGCACACCTACGCCGCCACCATTGGTGAGAATACCGAGACGATCGCCAGCGAGGGGTTTCCGTTCCGGTCGCGTGGAAAGCGTTTCCGTCGCGTCGAACAATTCCTCCATGCCGAACACGCGCAACATGCCTGCACGACGGAACGCTGCATGAAAAACCGCATCAGAACCGGCAAGGGCGCCGGTATGGGAGGCGGCAGCCCTTGCCCCCTCCCTGTGACGCCCGCCCTTGATGACAATCACCGGCTTGAGGCGCGCAGCCTGCCGTCCCGCTGACATGAATTTGCGCGCGTCGGCAATCGACTCGATATAGAGCAGAATGCCGCGCGTACTGGTGTCCTGCGCGAGATAATCCAGCATGTCACCGAAATCGACGTCCGCCATGGTGCCAAGCGAGACAACATGGGAAAAGCCGATCTGGCGGCTCGTTGCCCAGTCGATGATGGCGGTGACGATCGCACCAGACTGAGAGACGAAGGCAATGTCTCCCGCAAGCGGCGCAATATGGGTGAAGGCCGCGTTGAGACCGACCCCCGGCACCATGATGCCAAGGCAATTTGGGCCGACGATACGCATGAGATAGGGCTTCGCCGCCTCCAGCAATTGCGCCTGAAGCGCACGGCCCTCCGCCCCCATCTCGCGGAAGCCCGCTGTTATGATAATGACGGCTCTGGTGCCGCGTCGGCCCAGCTCATCGATGATGCCGGGAATCGTCTGCGGCGGGGTGGCGATGACGGCAAGGTCCGGCGCAGCGGGGAGGCTTGCGATATCGGGATAGGAATCGGAGGCGCCGAGCCGTGCGCCACGGGGATTAACCACCCAGATCGGCCCTTTGAAGCCCGCGCTGGCCAGATTGAGGAACAGCACGTTCCCCACCGAATGTTCCCGCGCACTGCCTCCGATCAGCGCCACCGACTTTGGCGCGAACATGGCGTCGAGATTACGGATACTCATGGAAGCCCTCCTCTTCTCTTATGTTTTAGCGAGAATAAAGGGCAACCATGTCCCGGAGGCAGTCGGATGCCGCTAACCTATATGAGCTGCGCATTTCAGAAACTGCTCCACCTCGCGCGCCTGCGTAGCGAAGGAGGTGACAAGCCTTACGGTTCCCACCTCCGGACCGTCGCCAGACATGGGCCAGTCGTAGAATTGAGCGCCTAAAGCCTCGAGAGCCGCAATGATGCGCCGGGGCAAGCGGATGAAAATCTCATTGGCTTCCACCGCATAGATCAGCGTGACGCCGGAAAGATTGGCAAGTCCCTCCGCCAGCCTCGTCGCCATTGCGTTGGCATGGCGCGCGTTGCGCAGCCAAAGATCATCCTCCAGATAGGCCAGAAGCTGGGCCGAGACAAAACGCATCTTTGAAACCAGATGGCCGCCCCGCTTGCGCCGATAGGCGAATTCCTCCGCATGGCGCGGATCGAAGAAAATCACCACCTCTGCCGCCATGGCCCCATTCTTGGTCGCCCCGAACGAAAGCACATCGACACCGGCATCGCAGGTGATGGCCGCGGCGGAACAGTCGAGCGCCGCCATCGCATTGGCAAAGCGCGCGCCATCCATGTGAAAGGCGAGCGAGCGGGTGTCCGCCACTGCCTTGATCTGCGAGATTTCAGCCGGGCGATAGAGCGTGCCCATTTCGGTAGACTGGGTGATGGTGACGGTGGCGGGCTTCACATAATGAACATCGTTGGCCGGAAAAAGCTCAAGCATGTCGGCGAGTCCCTGCCCCGTCATCCTTCCATCCGCACCTTCGATCGTGACAAGCTTCGCCCCGCTGAAGAACTCGGGCGCACCGAACTCGCTGGACTGCACATGGGCTTCCGCATGGCAGAAGATCGCCCCATAGGATGGCGTGACAGTCGCCAGCGCCAGGGCGTTGGCCGCCGTGCCGGTCATAACCGGGAAGGCCGCAACCTCCCGCCCAAAAAGCCCCCCCAAAACCTCGCCAAGACGCTGCGTTAACTGGTCCGCGCCATAGGAGGATACCGTGCCCTCGTTGGCGGCAGCGATCGCCTTCAGGATTTCGGGGGAAACGATGTGGGCGTTATCACTCGTAAAAATCATTATCGCATTCCAGATTTTCGGACTTCCGGCCCTCACATGCCTTTGCCCGGTCCAAACAAGACAGGTTGTGCCTTGCCGGGACACTCTATCGAATATTTCAGGGATAGTCCCTGCGGCCCTTTTAGCAGGACTAATCATGTGGAAACCTGATGGTTACAATAGTCGTGTGGTAATGAACATAAAGCTGCTGTTGAAGTCAGAAATGGAATGAAAGATTATCAACGGTCACAGTCTGGCCGAACGGTTCGGGACCATGGAGAGCATGACAGTGAACGGAAAATTACGACCAAGACCCGTGAGGGAACGTTCACACGTGTGCTCCAGGCTCAATGTTTAAAAGCTGGGGTTCCTTGTCACTGCGTCTCTATTGGATTGATTCCAACGTTTGGTACCCACGTTTGACCGCGGAAATGATATTGTCCGGGGCGGCTTTCCAGATGAATGGCTTCGTCTCGTTATGGTGCTCGTTGACGAAGCGGTTGATGGCGGACTGGAGATCGACGACGGAATGAAACACACCGTGCTTGAGACGTCGGCGTGCAAGCTTTGCGAAGAGCCCTTCGACGGCGCTCAACCATGAGCAGGATGTCGGGACGAAGTGGAAGGTCCATAGGGGATGGTGACAAGAGCGCGTGGTATTATCCCGGTAGTATCAAGCGCAAATTTTGAAAGGGCAAACGCGATCTCAGGCTTGTGCCTTATTTATTGCCCCTTTGCACCTTAAAATTGACATTGCAATCGACCAGAGTAACGCTTTGTCAAAGGAGTCCTAGTTCCATGGTAGAAGCCATTTTTATTATGACGGCAATGCTGGTGTTTTTTTCCCTCGCCTGTAGCCTGTGGGCGCTGATAAAGCGCGGTTTATATCATCGCTGGTGGGGCCTCATTGCGGCCCTCTTATCAACCGGCATTGTCTGTTTCATCATCCGCGCCCTTTCGCAATCATATGTCGATGCGGACGGATTGTTGCATGAGTATTTCGCGCTAATCCCAGTCGGTTATCTGTTTTCTTTCACAGGTATTGTTGGGTCGTTGATACTTTTCAATATAGAATATTTATCTTCCCGTAAATAAACCCTGTCCTGCAGATATGTCTTGCCTGGATGTCTGATATGGTTCGCCGTCGGCATTATGGTCACCACCAAGCTCAGTCTGCATATTTTGGACAAGTGATTTCGGTGGAGTCCAGCGGGACCTTTATCGATTTTCATGGATTTGACTGTCAACAATAGCTCAAAATCTGGCCAGGGCTTTGCGCTACCGAGGCCGCTATTGGATTGGTTCCAACGTTTGGTACCCACGTTTGACCGCGGCAATGATATTGTCCGGGGCGGCTTTCCAGATGGATGGCTTCGTCTCGTTATGGTGCTCGTTGATGAAGCGGTTGATGGCGGACTGGAGATCGACGACGGAACGAAACACACCGTGCTTGAGACGTCGGCGTGTGGGCTTTGCGAAGAGCCCTTCGACGGCGCTAGACCATCAGAAGGATGTCGGGACGAAGTGGAAGGTCCATAGGGGATGCCTTTCCAACCCGGCCGGACTTTCGGCTGTTTATGGGTCTCGTAGTTGTCGAGAATGACGTGGACGGCTTTATCTTTGGACAGTGCCGCCTCGATGGCATTGAGGAAACGAATGAACTCCTGATGCCGGTGGCTCTGCATGTTTTCGCCGTATACCGATCCATCGAGAACATTCAGCACGGCAAATAGTGTCGTGGCGTTTGTAGTCATGGGTCATCGTGCTGGCGCGCGCCCTTTCTTAAGCGGCAACCCCGGCTGCGTCCGGTCCAAGGCCTGGATCTGGCTCTTCTCATCGACGGACAGGACGATGGCATGGGCCGGTGGCGGGCTTCACATAGTGAATGTCGTCAGCCGGGAAAAGCTCAAGCATATTGCTGAGCCCCTGCCCCGTCATCCGTCCATCCGCGCCTTCGATCGTGACGAGCTTTGCCCCGCTGAAGAATTCGGGTGCGCCGCACTCGCTGGACTGCACATGGGCTTCCGCATGGCAGAAGATCGCCCCGTAGGAAGGGGTCACCGTCGCCAGCGCCAGGGCGTTGGCCGCCGTGCCGGTCATAACCGGGAAGGCCGCGACTTCACGCCCGAAAAGATCGCCCAGAACCTCATCGAGACGTTGCGTCAACGGGTCAGTCCCATAGGAGGATACCGTACCTTCGTTGGCGGCAGCGATCGCCTTCAGGATTTCGGACTTCCGGCCCTCACATGCCTTTGCCCGGTCCAAACAGGACAGATTGTGCCTTGCCGGGACACTCTATCGAATATTTCAGGGATAGTCCCTGCGGCCCTTCCGGCCGCCTTTCGGGCCTATCGTTCCACGCAAGGCTTTCAATACGCCCCAGATACGGCCAGAAATCTTAAAAAATACTATTAAGAACCGCTCGCAGAGAATAAGTGCTTGAATCATATAACATAATTTTTAGGTCAGTATTCCTGTCTTATTTGCTTGATCCGGACCTCCATTCTTGGCAGTATCCCCTTGTCAGAGGGATCATATCTCCCTGAAAATTCAGAATGTTGCCAGTGAACCCCGGCAGGCGGGATAGCCCCGGCCTGGGTTGATCAGGGTGCCCAGCAGGAACGGCCGTCCATAGGACGGCACTGTGGAATTCAACGTGTCCATCAACCGCCGTGAGCGGTTTGGGCATGGAGCTTGCACGCCAGCGCATGCCAGCGTTCGTCATGAATGGGGCAATGTGCCGGGGGGCGGTTCACCAGTTTTGCGAAAAGCCGGGATACCGGACTCCGTCGAAGCCGATGGACGGGTCGAAGGTGACGGTGAGGCGGGGACGCTGCCGCAAGGCAGCAGCCATAGAACAGGGATGCGAAGTCAATGACGCAAAAGCAGGCGCAGGGGACGACCGACCCCATGCTCGGTGCCGACTGGGATGCGGCGGCGCGTGCCGCCATCGATGGCCTTCCCGACGCGCGCGGCCTCTATGACCCCCGCAACGAGCGCGATGCCTGCGGCATCGGCTTCGTTGCGAACATCCACAACCGCAAAACCCACAAGATCATCGCCGACGGCCTCAAGATTCTCGAAAATCTGGAGCATCGCGGCGCGGTCGGCGCCGACCCCAAGGCGGGCGATGGCGCGGGCATATTGATCCAGCTTCCCCATGCCTTTTTCCGCAAGGAAGCGGAAAAGCTCGGCTTCACGCTCCCCGAACCGGGCCATTACGGCGTCGGTCACATCTTCCTGCCCCGCGATGCGACCCAGCGCGCCCGCATCGTAGAGCTTGTCGAACGGGTGACGGAGGAAGAAAACCAGATATTCCTCGGCTGGCGCGACGTGCCGGTCGACAATTCCGACCTTGGCTATTCCGTGCTGCCGACCGAGCCGTTCCACCGGCACGTCTTCATCGGGCGCGGGCCTGACGTAACCGATCAGGATCATTTTGAGCGCAAGCTCTTCGTGATCCGCAAGCGCATCTTCAACACGCTCTACAGCGAGGGCAAGTCGATCCCCAAGGGGCTCTACATCCCCTCTCTTTCCTCGCGCACCATCTGCTACAAGGGCATGCTGCTCGCCGCCCAGGTCGGCCAGTATTACAAGGATCTTCAGGACCCGGACATGGTGTCGGCGCTGGCGCTCGTGCATCAGCGTTTCTCGACCAACACGTTCCCGACCTGGAGCCTTGCCCACCCGTTCCGCATGATCTGCCACAACGGGGAGATCAACACGCTGCGCGGCAACGTCAACTGGCTTCAGGCCCGCTACAACTCTATGGCATCAGACATTCTGGGCGAGGATCTGAAGAAGATCTGGCCGATCGTCGTCGACGGCCAGTCGGACTCCGCCTCCTTCGACAATGCGCTGGAACTGCTCACCATGGGCGGCTATTCGCTGTCCCACGCGATGATGATGCTGATTCCGGAGGCCTGGGCAGGCAACCCGCTGATGAGCGAGGAGCGGCGCGCCTTCTATGAATATCACGCCGCCCTGATGGAGCCCTGGGACGGGCCCGCCGCCGTCGCCTTTACCGATGGCCGCCAGATCGGTGCGACGCTCGACCGCAACGGTCTGCGCCCCGCCCGCTATCTGGTGACGGAAGACGGCACGGTCATTCTTGCGTCCGAAATGGGCACGCTGACGGTGCCGGAGGAAACCATTGTCGAGAAATGGCGGCTACAGGCCGGCAAGATGCTGCTGATCGACCTGGAGGAAGGCCGCATCATCTCCGATGAGGAAACCAAGTCCTCGCTGGCCGGTCTCCACCCCTATCGCAAGTGGATCGACAAGACCCAGATCATCCTTGAGGACATGCCCGCGCCCCAGCGGACGTGGACGCCCCGCAACGACACGGTGCTGCTCGATATCCAGCAGGCGTTCGGCTATACGCAGGAGGACACCAAGTTCCTGCTCGCGCCCATGGCCGTCGAGGGGCAGGAAGCCACGGGCTCGATGGGCACGGATACGCCCATCGCCGCGCTGTCGGGCAAGTCGAAAATCCTCTACGCCTACTTCAAGCAGAACTTCGCCCAGGTGACGAACCCGCCGATCGACCCGATCCGCGAGGAA
>JAATFR010000390.1 GCA_015655095.1 Hyphomicrobiales bacterium
GATCGCGCCGACGATCAGATAGCCCGCGAGCTTCGTGTCCACATCCGGCGCGACATGGCCCTGCGCCTGCATGCCTGCGAGAAACTTGCCCCAGCCCAGCGACCAGCGATCAGCGGGCACAACCCGGTCGACCTCCTCGCCCGTGGACAGGACGCTGATGTCGGTCAGCGCGGCTGCCAGCACGCCGGGGTTCTTGCGCGAATATTCAAAGATACCCCGGAGCATTTCCAGCACGGCATCGTCCAATGTCTGTACAGAAACCAGATGCGCCGCAATGATGACATCGAGTTCACTCGCCGCCTCGTTGCCGAACGCAAGGAAACAGTCGAGCTTGTCATCGAAATGGAGATAGAAGGTGCCATGCCCTACCCCCGCCTCGCGGGAAATATCCTGCGGGCGTGTGGCGTGATAACCCCGCTCCACAAAAAGCCGCCGCGCAGCCTCCATGAGCTTGCGCCGGCTCTCAAGCCGCCGTTTGGCCGGACCCGTCTCAGGAATATCCGGTTGCGGAATTATCGGGCTCGGGCCATCATCGGATCGAGCGACGTGGCCGGTTTGCCCAGCTTCTGTGCGTTCTGCCTTTTCCATCATCATGAACAAAGCCTCAATCCATTCTGACAATTTGTCAACTGGGGATTGTAAACTTTATATATAAAGATGAAACGGTCTCACTCCGGGAACGGACTGTCAGGCCCCCGCCTGTTCGCAATGGCTATTCAGCCGCCGCCAGCCCCGCCGGTTCCAACACCTTGCCTGGATTGAGGATGTTTTTGGGGTCCAGCGTGCGCTTGAGAAGCTGCATCAGGCCCACCTCATCGTCCGAGCGCGACCAGTTGAGATAGGGGCGCTTCTCAAGGCCAATGCCATGTTCGGCGGAAACCGAGCCCTTGCGCGCGCGCAAGGGCGTGTAGACGGCCCGCTCCACCTTGCGGCGAGCTTCAAGGGCGTGATCGCCCACGCTTGCGATCACATGCAGATTGCCATCCCCCATATGGCCGAACACGGCAAGGCCATAGTCCGGCGTGATGGCGGCGAGACCGGCGCGCACCTCGCCGATATAGCTCTCCATATCGGCGATCCCGAGACTGACGTCGAAGGTGAAGATCGCGCCCAGACGGACGACCTGACTGACATCATCGCGCAGCGCCCACATGCTATCGCGCTCGGCCTGATTTTTGGCGATCACGGCATCGCTGACCATGCCCTCCTCAAGCGCCGTCTCCAGCGCGCGCTCGAAACGGGCGGAGTCGGAAGCTTGCTCGCTGCCCAGCCCCTCGACCAGCACATAATAGGGATGGCCATGGGGGACCGGCGGGCGGCCCGATGCGGGCGGCGTGGTAACAAGGGAATAGAAGCTCTCCCACATCACCTCGAAGGCGGAAAGCGTACCGCCAAGGGCTTGCTCCATATGGCGCAGAAAGCGCGGCAGGGCCTTGAAATCATCGACAGCTACGAAAGCCGTGTCCTGCGACAGGGGTTTCGGTTGCAGGCGCAGCACAGCCCGGGTGACGATGCCGAGAGTCCCTTCCGTGCCGATGAAAAGCTGCTTCAGATCATAGCCGGCATTATTTTTTATCATGCGATTCATCGAAGAAATGACGGTCCCATCAGCCAGCACCGCCTCAAGCCCGAGCACCAGATCGCGCATCATGCCATAGCGGATGACGCGGTTGCCGCCCGCGTTCGTCGAGATATTGCCGCCGATGGTGGCCGAGCCGCGCGCGCCCAGATCAAGCGCGAACAACAGCCCCTGCCTGTCGGCGGCTTCGCATACCGTCTGGAGCACGCATCCCGCCTCCACGGTCATGGTGCCCCCGACCGGATCGATTTCCTCGATCACATTCATCCGGTCCAGCGACAGAACCACGCCGCCCTCGGCGTTGCCGCCCTCCACGAGCCCGGTCTTGCCGCCCCATGGCACGAGGGGCTGGCCTGCCTCATGAAGCAATTTCAGCGCGGCGGAAACCTCCGCCGTGGAGGAAGGGCGCAACACCAGATGCGGCTTGCCGAGCTTGCTCCAGCCGCCCTGCGCCCTTGCGGCGGCCTCCTCGCCCTCAAGCACACCCCCTGCCCCCAGCGCGCTTTTAAGCTTTGCGACCAGCATGTCCGTGGGGAGCGCGTTCATGGGGGGAGTCCTCGTGTTGATTTTGCCAGATCATAGACCGTTCAGAGGATGCGCGCGACAGCTTGTGTCCAGCGGGCATAACGCTCTTGACGCTCCCCGGCGGGCATTTCCGGCGCAAATGCCCGCTGCCGCTGCCAGTTGGCCGCCACATCTTCAGGGCCACCATAGAAACCGGCCTGCATCCCCGCAAGATAGGCAGCGCCCAGCGCCGAGGTTTCGGTAACGACGGGCCGCTCGACCGGGCAATCGAGAATATCTGTCAGATTCTGGACGAACCAGTCGTTCGCGACCATGCCGCCATCGACCCGCAAGGCGCGCGGACTCACGATATGCGCGGCTTCCATATCGGCAGCCATGGCCTCCATCAGGTCGCGGGTCTGAAACGAAACCGCCTCAAGCGCCGCCCGCACGAATTCGGCCCGTCCCGTGTCCCTTGTCATGCCGAACACTGCCCCGCGCGCGTCCGGATTCCAGTAAGGCGCGCCAAGGCCGGTGAACGCAGGCACCATGACAACGGAGGAACGCGGATCCGCCTCCCTCGCAAGCGCCCCGGTTTCGGCGACATTGCCGACAATGCCCATTTCATCGCGCAGCCACTGGCTGATCGCTCCGGCCATGAAGATCGAGCCTTCCAGCGCATAGCTCGTCTTGCCACCGATCCGGTAAGCAATGGTCGAAAGCAGCCGGTTCGAGGAAAGCGCCAGTCTGTCCCCGGTATTGACCAGCGCGAAGCAGCCCGTGCCATAGGTCGCTTTCATCATGCCCGGCTCAAAGCAGGCTTGCCCGACGGCCGCCGCCTGCTGGTCGCCCGCAATGCCCGCGATCCGGATCGGGCTCTCGAACAGGCCCTGCGCCGTCTCCCCGAAATCGGCGCAGCAATCCTTCACCTCCGGCAGCAGCGAGGCGGGAATGCGCAGCAAGGCCAGCAATTCATCGTCCCATTTCTGGTCAAGGATATTGAACAGCATGGTACGGGAGGCATTAGTGGCGTCGGTGGCGTGAACCCGGCCCCCGGTCAGGTTGAAGACGAGCCAGCTATCCACGGTGCCGAAACATAATTCCCCCTTTGCAGCCTTTTCCCGCGCGCCCTCCACATGGTCGAGCAGCCAGGCCAGCTTGGTCGCGGAAAAATAGGGATCGATCAGCAGGCCGGTCTTGCTCTGGATCATCGCCTCAAGCCCCTGCGCCTTCAGGGTGGCGCAGAGCGCCGCCGTGCGCCGGTCCTGCCAGACGATGGCGTTATGGAGCGGCCGGCCGCTCGCCCGCTCCCACAACACGGTGGTTTCACGCTGGTTGGTGATGCCAATGGCGGCTATATCGCTTGCGTGAATTCCCGCACTTATGACTTCGCGGCAAACGTTCAGCGTCGCCGTCCAGATTTCGCCGGCGTCATGCTCAACCCAGCCATCGGCAGGATAAATCTGGCGTAATCCCTTCTGGCGCACACGCATGGGGGAGCCTGCCTCATCGAACAGCAGCGCCCTGGTGCTGGTAGTTCCCTGGTCGATACTCAGAATATAGCGTGGCGTGTGTACAGTCCTTGCAACTGGCATGAAAATGTTCCCCGGGACGGTTTTTGTTCGTTATGCAATAATAACCGTGTTTCGGCGACCGCCGGGGGTGGATTTGGGGCAAAGATGGTTATCTTAGGGCTATGGACCTGATCGACTCCCATTTTGGCATCAACGGCGTGGGCGCCCCCCTGACCGACCCGCTCGTCGACCCCTTTGGCCGTCATGTCAGCTATCTGCGAATCTCGGTGACGGATCGCTGCGACCTGCGCTGCGTCTATTGCATGGCCGAGCACATGAGCTTCCTGCCAAAACGGGAGGTGCTTTCGCTGGACGAGCTGGACCGGGTGGCATCGGCCTTCATACGCCGGGGCGTGCGCAGGCTGCGCCTGACCGGCGGCGAGCCGCTGGTGCGCCGCGACGTGATGAGCCTGATCCGCAACCTGGGACGCCATCTCGACAGCGGCGCGCTCGATGAGCTGACCCTGACCACCAATGGCACACAGCTTGCCCGTCACGCCGCCGATCTGGCGGCGGCAGGCGTGCGCCGCATCAATGTTTCCCTCGACACGCTCGACCCGGAAAAATTCCGGGCGATCACGCGCTGGGGCCGGATCGAACAGGTGCTGGAAGGCATCGCCGCCGCCAAAACCGCCGGGCTTTTCGTCAAGATCAACACTGTGGCGCTGCGCGGCGCCAATGAACATGAAATTCCCTCGATGATCTAATGGGCTCATGGCGAGGGCCACGACATCACCCTGATCGAGACCATGCCGCTCGGCGAGATCGACGGCGACCGCACCAGTCAATATCTGCCGCTGTCACAAGTGCGGGCCAGCCTCGCCGAGCGCTGGCGGCTTGAGGAAAGCCCCCACCGCACCGGCGGCCCCGCGCGCTATGTGCGGGTGAAGGAAACCGGTGGGCGGCTCGGTTTCATCACGCCACTGACGCATAATTTCTGCGAGGCCTGCAACCGGGTCCGGATGACCTGCACCGGCACCCTGTTCATGTGCCTCGGTCAGGAAGACGCCGCCGACCTGCGCGCCGTGATAAGGGCGAGCGATGACGACGCCGCGCTCGACCGGGCCATCGGCGAGGCGATCTCGCGCAAGCCCAAAGGCCATGACTTCATCATCGACCGGGACCATAATGGCCCGGCAATCGCCCGCCACATGTCGCAGACCGGCGGCTGATCCTTCTCTCTCCGGCCCTCTCCCCCAGGGATTTCATGACCGACACACGCGGAACATTCCAGAAGATCGCCTTCGTCGCCACCGAGGTCGGGGAAGCGCAGGACGCCCTGCAGCGGCTTTCCGCCCGCTATGGCAATGCCCGGCCCGAGGACGCCGACGTGATCGTGGCGCTGGGTGGCGACGGGCTGATGCTCCAGACGCTGCATCAGAACATCGGCACCAACCGTCCCATTTACGGCATGAACCGGGGCTCGGTCGGCTTTCTCATGAACAGCTATCGCGACGACAATCTGATCGAGCGCCTGAAGGCGGCCGTGGTCACGACGCTCCACCCCTTGCGGATGAAGGCCCGGAGCGCCGACGGCTCCTGCCAGGAAGCTCTGGCGATCAACGAGGTCTCGCTGCTGCGCCAGACCTATCAGGCCGCCAAGATCCGCATTTCCGTGGATGGCAAGGTGCGCATGCCGGAACTCATCTGCGACGGCGTGCTGATCTCGACGCCCGCGGGCTCGACCGCCTACAATCTTTCCGCGCAGGGGCCCATCCTGCCCATCAACGCGGCCCTTCTGGCGCTGACACCGATCAGCGCCTTCAGGCCCCGGCGCTGGCGCAGCGCGCTTTTGACCCACCGCGCCCGCGTGCGCTTTGAAATACTCGAACCGGGCAAGCGCCCGGTCAGCGCCGTCGCCGACCACAAGGAATTTCGCGACATCATCGACGTGGAAGTGGCAGAGGATTCAGGCATCGACCTTGTGCTGATGTACGACAAGGGTCACAGCCTGGAAGACCGGATATTGAACGAGCAGTTTCTGGTCTGAGGATTCCTGTTCAAACCATGGATGATTATGTTCCCGGCATGAGTTCATAACAATCCCCTGTCTGCAACCGATCCGACCGGGCATGGCTTCTTCAAGAGCATCGGCCACTTCTTCAAGTCGATAGGCCATGCCATCGCCAATATCTGGCAAAGCCCTCTCGGACGATCCGTCCTTGCGATTGCCGCAGCCGCGACAATGCAGTGGTATGTTTTGCCTGCTTTGCCGGTGACCCTGCCCGGTGCTGTAGCGGCCGGCGTCAGTGGCGGCGTCGGCGGGGCGGTCGCAACCGGCACCGTCAAGGGAGCCGTCATTGGAGCGGCCACTGCCGCAGCCTTCTCAGGTGTGGGCGATCTCAAGGACGTTTGGGGGGTTGACACCTCGACACCCGCCGGGCTGGCAGAGAGCGCCGGCATGCACGACGTTGTGGGTGGTGTTTCAAGCATTGCCAGCGGGGGAACGTTTCAGGCAGGTTTTCTTGCCGCGGCAATCAGTGATGGCGCTTCCCCGATGCAGGCTAATACGCTCGGCCAAATGGCATTGGGCACAGCACAAACCGCTATCGTCGGAGGCATCGGCTCCGTTCTCGGCGGCGGTAAATTCGCCGATGACGCCGTAACAGGCGCGTTCGGATATCTATATAATGATCTGGCTCACGATTGGGCACGAGCTGGAAGTATCGGAGGTGCTATTTTAGGCGCGGGCTTGATAGCTGGCGGTTGTGACATTGTCAGTTATGGTGCATGTGTTATTGCAACGCCTGCAACCATGACTGCGGGTGCAGCAGGTGGTGGGTTCATCGGCGGCTCACTTGGTTGGTTGGCTGGAAGCTCTGCCGATATACTGATGGCCACGCCCCCAGAAAATGCGTGGGATCCCGATGGGCCTAAAGCACCAGGATATCCGGGCAATGCAGAAACTGGACACCCTGATTATTCAGATCCGAAGGGGGGCCCTAATTGGGTTCCCAATCCCAATGGACGTGGATTTGGTTGGGAATCTGGCGATGGTACTGTGTGGGTGCCTTCCGGACAAGGCGGAGCTGCTCATGCCGGCCCTCACAGGGATCAACAAAATCCTCGTGGGAAAAATTACGATAACAAATATCCTCCTCAATAAGGAAAATTAATAGGTTATATAGACATGAAAAATATTCAGATTATCGACGGTGCACAAAATTGCACATTTAGTATTTTTCAAGCGACGGAAGAAGAGTTCTTGTTGCTTTTCCCTGAACAAGATCAAGACATACAATATGCTGAGGATCTCGCGGACCTTCCAAAGCAGAATGAGATTGATGCAGCACTGAAACGTATATGGAATCGCCCTATCAGGAAGAGGAATGCAGAAGGAATTCACGGAACACTATTTTATCAACTAGAACGTTATAAGGCTGTCTTCCGTGGGAAGCGGGAGGATACTGTCGACCCATCGGCAGTGAATAGAGCACAACGACAACTATTGGGTATCTAACTAGTAGGAGTTATGTATTCAAAATTATCTTAAAGTTGCCTTATCATCTGGTTATTACCCTACCCACGCAAAAGATATAGGCGAGGTGCGAAATTCCGAGGATCTTGGGAAGCTTACACTGATCCTTGATTACAAGCGGCCCGATAATCCCGGTCTGGCCTTATACGTTCTGCGGGATTCAACAGGCACTTTGCATGTGATAATTGAAGATTCAAACCTAGCGCCTCTACCTCAGGCTCTATGTAAGGATTTTATAGAATTATTCCAGACAGCGCAGAAGCAGATAGGTACTCATCTGGTCAGGGAGTCCCCTAGTAGTACGGGATGTTTTGACAAGAAGTAGAGTTCACTTCCTTTTATTCCATGCAAGCACCTGAAAGTAGAATATATCACGTATCTCCCACCATCTCATGAGCCGGGTTGAGGTTGAATGTCAGACGCCGGTGATCTCTCCCGAATATTGGCGGACTTTGCCGGGCATCTCGTCACGTCGCGCAAGCTGTCGCCTCGATCGTGCAGGGCACGACGACAATATCCTATGACTATGACAGCGAACATGATCGCCTCAGGCAGACCGATCCCGATGGCACCACGATCTATCTGAATGATCCGATAAGCGGCATCAAGAGCGAGAAAGTGGTGGGCGCCGCCACGGTGCAGTGGAACGATTATGTGCTCGTCGGCAGCACGATGATCGCCCAACGCACCCGGATCACCGACGCCTCGAATGTGACGACCTCCTACCTGCGTTATTTCCAGAAGGATCATCTGGGCTCGATCGCGGTCATCACCGACGAGACGGGGACGGTGGTCGAGCGCCTGTCCTATGACGCATGGGGCAAGAGGCGCGATCCGCAAACCTGGGCGGACGATCCCACCGGCGCCATCACCAGCAGCACGACCCGCGGCTTCACCGGTCATGAGCAGATCGACAAGGTCGGCCTCGTCAATATGAACGCCCGCCTCTACGATCCTGTGGTCGGCCGTTTCCTGTCCGCGGATACGCTGGTGCAGGACCCCTCCGATCTCCAGACGTTCAACCGTTATTCCTATTGCGGCAACAATCCCCTGTCTGCAACGGACCCGACCGGGCATGGCTTCTTCAAGAGCATCGGCCACTTCTTCAAGGGGATCGTCCATGCC
>JAATFR010000233.1 GCA_015655095.1 Hyphomicrobiales bacterium
AGGCCTCAATGTCGGAGGCAAGCGCATGGTAGCGCCCGAGCCAGCCATCCTTGCCCCCGGTCTTGAAACCATAAGGAATTGTAACGGAAAGACCGACATGCCAGTCGGGACTCAATTGGTAGGAAGCATAGAGGGAGGGCACCATCACGCCCTGCGGGATATTACCGCCGTCGCCGCCTGTGATCGGCGTTCCCATGGCATTGGCCGCGCTCCTGGAGCTGTAATGCACATTGGCGAAGACGCCCGCGAGCTGGTTGGAAATATGCCCACCCTCAAGCAGGGCCAAGGTCGCCGGGTTGTAGAAGGACGAGGCAAGCCCGCCTGAACCCGCGCTTATCCCCGCATCGGCCATGCCCTGAGCCGCCGCCGACTGCTCACGAACCGCAAAACCCGCCGCCTCGGCCTGCGTCCCGAACGCCAGAGTGGCAACTCCAAGCACAATTACCGCGACAGCAGGAGTAGGCCCTTTTCTCTTCGATGCTCCGTCATAACAAGGGGAAGGGACAACGGCTAGGGGCCAGTTTGTTTGCATGGTTCACACTCCTCTTCGGCTACCTCCTTGGTCAGAGATATTCCGCTTCATCCTGTGGACAGGACGGCCAGGACGAATTCGGCACGCTACGCAGCCTTGGTAGCAGCTTCAAGAAAAGTTTCATGACGCAGGGTGAATAAGCGATTCATGACACCATGAAAACACGCGAGAATAAACCACATTCCCCACAAGCCATTGTTTCAACTATGATTTCTAACAACACTTGATCAACATGAATTCGTTTATATGTCATGCACATTCCTCAAAATGCCATGAAACGGCCCTAATAAACCAATAATCCGGCACATATATAGGCTGTACAGGTTAATGAGTATTTTATCATCGACCGGTTTGCGTGATGGCACGCAAGCACACATAGAATCCAAGGCGTCACCATGACCCATGGTCTGTTCAAGAAAATGCCAACGTTCAAAACAGCCGCGATTGCACTTGTCGCCGCAAGCCTGATGGCCCTCCCCGGTGCCGCGCATGCTGGCGGCTGGGGCAACCGTGGCGGCTGGCATAACGGCGGCGGCCCTTATTATGGCGGGCCTTATCGTTATGGTCGGTCCTATCATAATGACCATAACAACGGCGGCTGGCTCGCCGCAGGGCTGATAACAGGCGCCATCGTCGGCATGGCCCTGGCGCAACCGGTTTATGCTCAACCGGAACCGGTCTATGTGCAGCCGCAACCTGTTTATGCGTCCCCGCCAGTAGTTTACGCCCAACCGCAATATGCCGCCCCGGTTTATGCACCCCCCGTCGTTTATGCGGCCCCGCAACCAGTTTATGTCCAGCCCTATAATCCATGGCGATTCGGCGGCATAGGCTTTTGAGCTTCCCTCCCCCTTCTTCCTGTTCTGTCGGGTTGAAGGTGGGTTAGGAGGCTTCGTCACGCTTGCTGCGTTTGCCCAGATACATCAGCGCATCTGCCTGACGCAGGGCAGCCGTGATTGAGCCGGTGTGCGCCACGGCAGAAAAACCCGCCGAAAGATCCGTATCGGGGAAACCATTGGCCCGCACAGCATCAGCGGCCTTGCGGCACCTCGCCGCCAGTTCCTCGACAGCATCTCCCACACTCTGCCCGGCAACGCATTCATAAACGACAATGAATTCATCGCCACCAACCCGGAACAGGTTTTCCGGCTTGCGGAAGCCTCGTTTCAGCGCGTCTGCAACACAGATAAGCAATCTATCCCCCCGTTCATGTCCCCGCAGATCATTGGTCTTCTTCAGACCATCCACATCGATGAAACCGACGACGATATGCCCTTGAGACATGGTTTCGAGGCGCTCGCGCAAACGCCCGAAGGCGGCGCGGTTGCCAAGCCCCGTCAACACATCGGTCATCGCCTGGCTGCGCGCGATCTTGCCCTCGAGATTGCTTTCCCTGAGCCGGACCATCGCACCATAAGCAATCAGTACGACTGACAAGGTACATAATTGCAGGCAGATGAAGTGTGCCGTAACCGCATCAATCGGTGCACCGAGGATTTGCAGCCCACCGAGACAACAGGCCAGGCCCAGCAGCGCCCATGCGAACATGAATGGCCGCACGCGCCGGCTGCCGCTCTTCCAGACTCTGTAAACAGACTTGATGTAAGTCCCAAAGGCCAGAATGAAGAGCAGCGCCAACCCGGGATAGCGCAGAACATCTGGCAACAGAGGCAGGCTCACCGTCGCCAGCAGGCCGAGGCCATGGATGAAACGGTTGCTTATTGTACCCTGCGGAAAGCTGGTCCACCGTTTCATAAACCTGTTGACGAGAATGGCACCCGAAAAGATCGTCCCGGCAAGCGCCAGATAAACGGACTGATAAATCGGGAGATAAATTCCCAGGAATTTCTGCGGCACCAGATAAATCAGTACCCAGAACAGAGTCATGAAAAAGAAGAACGCGACAAACAGCCATTCATCATATTCGCCCCCGTCCCGCATGGCCGCGATGATGCCGCCGATGAGAATTGCTGAGAAAATCCCTATGCAGCCAAACAGCACCATTTCGCGGAAAGGGGTCACGCGGATCGCCTGCACGTATGGGAGAAGGCTGACCTGACGAACCGCGTCATAAGGGGCTGGCAGATTGTCGACAAGAACAGCCAGTGTGACCGGGCGGTCCCGCGGCAGAGAAACCGGCAAAAAAATACCCAGATAAGGCATCCAGCGATACGCGGGGGGCGCATCAATGCCAGTCTCTGTCTTTTCGAGGACCTTATCATGGTCAAGAACCGCGATTGCCAGATGGGAGATCATGTTCTCCCGCAGGCTGACGGCGTATTCGAGCATCGGGTCTTCATTACGCACTTGCAACACCAGCCAGAAACGACCTTTCGGTCGCGCTGGAGCCATATTTCCAGCCGCCAACGCCAGACGAACAACTTCGGGCGCATCGGAGATCGTAAAATGGCGTCCATCATCGGCGAGAAAGAAAGCGTCCGAAAAAAGCGGCGCAGCCTGCATGCTCTGGGAAACGGAAAGAACAGATGGCAGACTCCCGGCCCGGATGGACTCCGCTCCCAAAATCGGCCCCCCGAAGAGAACCAAGGTCAAGACTCCCCAAAGGACGCGTACCGCCGCCCCAGAACTCCTCTCTCGCAAGGGGCTCCCCCCCCCAAAAAAAAATCGAACCATTATTTTATTAAACCGTTTTTACTCGGTTGAATGAGTCACTTCCTAAGGCACCCCGATCCTAGTTATACCAAGGCCATTCGAAAATGAATAAATGCGACTATCCACCAACAATAAAACTTTTACGCATGAAAAATACGCAAAAACATTGCAACGACAATAAATACTTTTCAAAATATAGACAGGATCGGCGCGCCCCTCCCCGCCGTCTTAAAACAAAGCTACAGCTGGAATAAAATGCGCGCATCGCAAAATGGCCACGCGACAGATATGCCGACGCGCGCCCACTCACCAGGCGAGAATAAATCCTTATAAAGACAAAACAAGAACACTGCCTCTCCGAAATTTCTCGCACTGCACCAAACAATATGCATCATTTCCCGCCACAAGAAGCCAAACATGTTCCGGAAATTACTAGAACAAACCGCTCTATATGTTTAAGAAATATACGTATAACTCATAAAATACCAAAAATTACCTACTTATGAATTTTCTATATTTTTATTCATGCCAACCTCAGAAAAGTTGACTTGAAGATAAATCTTGCCGTCCACTGACAAAGGAGGGGAAGGACATTCGGGAATGCCGCATCCTTCTGTCCAGACCAAGGACCGATAAAAACAATAAAATTCGACACACAGAACCGGGAGGGGTTCCATGAATGTCTTAAATATCCGCACACTGTTAATATACAGTGTGGCCGGGATTTTGTTTCTGGCTTGCGCCTCCGGCGCCCAGGCAATCGACTTCAAGGCCGGCGACATATCCGGGAAACTGGATACAACAATATCGTTCCAGGCCGGCATCCGCACATCGAAGCAGGATTGCGCGTTCATCAGCAAAACTAATGGCGGCTGCCTGATGAATGCCTCGACCAATGGCCCAGGCTATGGCGGCGGCGTCAATGGCGATGACAGCGAGATCAATACCGCCCAGTGGCAACCCTATACGACCCAGCTTCAACTCTCCCAGGAATTGCAGCTCGACTGGCAGAACTACGGGGGCTTCTTCCGGTGGAAGGGCTATTATGATTACTGGGGCCACAAGGAAGTTGGCACAAGGAGCAGCAGTTTCGGCCCTGTCGGCACAGGGCTTGGTTACCGCCGTCTCGATGACGAACTGCGCGGCGACAGCGCCCGCGATTCGTTCAATGGCGCGGGATTCGGCGCCAGACTTCTCGACGCCTTCATATATGGAAAATGGAATGCGGGCGACTATGCCTACAATCTGAGAATCGGCAATCAGGTGGTCAACTGGGGTGAAAGCCTGTTTATTCAGGGCGGCATTAATTCCTATCTGGGCTATGACGTGACTGCGTTGAGAACTCCCGGCTCGGAGCTGAAGAACGCAGTGACGCCCATGCCTGCCGTCTATGCCTCGATCGGCATGCCAGGCGGCTTGAGCGTGGAGGGCTGGTATGAATTTCTGTGGAACCCGATTCACCTCGATACTGTCGGCACATTCTTCTCGGGCGCTGACTATTTCGGCCCTGGCGGCGCTTATCAGATCACCCAGTCGGAATATGACACCGCAATAAAGAACGCCGGCGGTGTTTCAGCCGCCGTGCAATCCGGCGCCTTCCTGCTGCGCGGCGACGACAACCAGCCTGGCAACCAGGGCCAGTTCGGCGCAAAGGTCGGCTATTATGCTGACTGGCTGAATGGCGGCACGGACCTCGGACTCTATTATACCAATTTCCACTCCGCCTATCCTATTCTCGCCTTCACTGCGCCAGCATCAACTCTGCTTCAATCTGGCATCTTGGCCTTTGTGAGCCAGCGCTATCTGGCCCAATACCCCGCCAACATTCATCAGTTCGGTGCGAGCTTTAACACAACTGTCGACAATCTCCTGGGCGGCACCGCCCTTGCCGGTGAAGTCGCCTATTCGCCCAATATGCCATTCCAGGTTTCCACAGCGAACATTCTTGCGCAGGATCTGGGCATCAACATCAATGGTACCCCGCTGACGTCACCGGGCGACATTATGCCAAGCTACAGGCGCAAGGCCGCCATCACAGGCCAGTTGCAGACGACAAGCACGCTCAGCACCTCCGACTTCTCAACGCGGGTTATCGGTGCGGATCTGACTATCCTGCTCGCCAACGTCGGGTTCCAGTATCTGCCGAACACCAACTCGACAATCGACCAGTTCAACATCAACAACTCGGCCTCCTACAGCACCAACAAGCTTGTTGATTCCATCATCGGAGCCAATCAGTGCCCGGGGGGCACGGCAACCTCAGCCACCTGCAGTGGCGCGCGTTATGCTTCTTCCTTCTCGTGGGGATACAGAATTGCGATCAGCCCCCAGTATAACAACGCCTTCGACACACCCCTTACCATCGCGCCGATACTGGTGTGGTCACATGATGTGACGGGCTATTCGGCCGGCCCGATCGGCCCGGGCTTCATTGCCGGGGTGAAGAAGATTTCGATCGGCTTCAACGCCTCCTATCTGAGCAGCTGGAACCTCAACGTGCAGTGGACCTCAGCCTTCGGCAACAAATTCCGCAATCTCAACTATGACAAGGATTTCGCCAGCGCGACACTGTCCTACGCTTTCTGAACGTTTCAATCCCTGATCACTTTTCACGATATGGCCCGGCGGAATATTCGCCGGGCCATTATGTTTGACCTTAACCCACACGAGCCAGGCTGCTTGACCTGATAGAGCCGAGGTCTATACTCCTGCGCAGATCCTGCAACGTCGCCAGCAGTCCGCCGCTATATCCGCAAGCCCCCCGTATCCTTCGTCGATGGAGAGTTCCCATGACCGCGCAACCCCTGATCAATTTCAATGATGGCCACTCCATCCCGCAGGTCGGGCTCGGCGTCTGGCAGACACCTGACGATGTCGCCGTAACCGCCGTCAAAACCGCGATCGATGGGGGCTACCGGCATATCGATACGGCCGCCATCTATGAGAACGAAAAAGGAGTGGGCGAAGGCATCCGCGCCGCCAATATCGATCGCAGCGACCTCTTCGTCACCACCAAACTCTGGAATGCTGATCAGGGTTACAATTCAGCTCTCAAAGCCGCCGATGAAAGCCTGAAGCGTCTGGGACTCGATTATGTCGACCTTTATCTGATCCACTGGCCCGCGCCCAAGAAAGAGCTTTATGTCGATAGCTGGAAGGCGCTCGTCAGACTGAAAGAAGAAGGCCGTGTCCGTTCGATCGGCGTCTCCAATTTCGAGGTGGAGCATCTCGACCGCATCATCGGCGAAACCGGCGTTACGCCTGTTCTCAACCAGATCGAGCTGCACCCCAATTTCCAGCAGCGCGCGCTGCGTGATGCTCATACCGCGCGCGGCATCGCCACCGAGTCCTGGAGCCCGCTTGGCCAGGGCAAGCAACTGTCCGATCCGGTGATCGCATTGATCAGCAAGAAACATGGCCGGACGCCCGCTCAGGTCATCATCCGCTGGCACATCGAGAATGGCCTGATCGTCATTCCGAAATCGGTGACCTCGAGCCGCATCATCGAGAACTTCGATGTCTTCGGCTTCAGCCTCGATGAGGCCGACCTTGCCGCCATTGCCAAGCTCGACAATGCCGATGGCCGCATCGGCCCCAACCCCATGACGGCAACTTTCTAAAACACTCAAAAGGGCAAAATCGCGTGCCCTGCCACTCCAACTATTACCTGTGTCCGACCGTCGGACGCAGGTATAACCGCCGGGCGGGCATATTTTACCGCATGCTAAAATAACGTCATTCCCCGGACCATCGGCACCGTGCGGCCTGTTTATTTCAGTCTCAGATATGGACGAGCCCCTGTGGGGCATTACCGCACATCAGAATGAACAATCTCAATACAGACCCAGAAAAACAAAAGGATAGGCCGAAGCCTATCCTCTGATTTTGTGCCCCAAGGGCTTGTTAACGGCTAGATGGACCCGAAGGTCTTCTCTGACGGCCCGCGATTTCCTATCGGCTAAATATTCAGTCAATCGAGCAAATAAAGCCTAGCGCGCGATGCTCACCATAGCAATCCGGTTTTATAAAGCAGAGCAAAAATTAAAGTGGGGAAGTTTAAGTGCATATTCATTGACATCAAAAACCCGACAATTAACCATAAATTGCAACTTTGAAGCCAGATATTGGGATGTGGCTCTGGGAGGCTGGGAAGAGATTACCGCAGAAGCCCCCTTCCATTCAGGGGTGTGGGAATATTTAGGGGGCAGGGGAAATGAAATATCGGCTCGGACTGGATCTGGGCACCAATTCCATCGGCTGGTGGATGGTGGCGCTCGACAAGGATGGCAATCCCGCGGACTCTCTCGGCGGCGGGGTGCGCATTTTCAGCGATGGCCACAATCCCAAGGACGGCTCGTCGCTGGCGGTTCAGCGGCGGGTTCCACGGGGGATGCGGCGGCGACGGGACCGTTATCTTGACCGCCGTGCGGACCTCATGCATATGCTGGTTGCTTTCGGACTGATGCCGGATGACGAGGCCGAGCGAAAGGCGCTGCAGAGCCTTAATCCTTATGAACTCCGCGCCGCAGCTCTTGATCGCACGCTGTCACCCCACGAGCTTGGGCGCGCCCTTTTCCATCTCAACCAGCGACGCGGATTCAAGTCCAACCGCAAGACCGATGGCGATGACGACAAGGAAAGCGGCATCGTCAAGGAGAGAATTGGCGAACTCCGTCGGCGGATGGAATCCCGTAGCGCGCGGACGCTCGGCGAATATCTCGACATGCAGCGGCGCAGCGGCAAGATGACCCGCGCGAGACCGGAAGCGGGCTTTTACCCCGACCGAAAAATGTATGAAGACGAGTTCGAGGCAATTCACACAAGACAGCAACCGCATCATACTGTGCGGTCCGAACAATGGGAGATGCTGCGCGACATCATTTTCTTCCAGCGTCCGCTCCGGCCCGTCGATCCCGGCTGGTGCCTGCTCGAAGAAGGCGAGCGCCGGGCACACCGCGCGCTGCCCTGCACGCAGGAATTCCGCATGGTACAGGAGGCGAACAACCTGCGCATCCTCGCACCCGGTGAGCCGGCGAAGCGGCTGACTCTGGAGCAACGCGACAAGGTGCTCAATCATTTGCGGACGAAAAAAGAGCTGAAGCTTGACGCGATGCTGAAGCTCCTGAAGCTTCCCTCCGGCGGACGCGTCAACCTGCTCGACGACAACCGCACCATGCTCAAGGGCGAAGAGACCGCTGCGCGACTTTCACACAAGGATATTTTCGGCAAGGGCTGGTTCGATCTTTCGATGGAACGGCGAACAGAGATTGTCCGCATATTGCTCGACACTGAAAAGCCGGAAGAAATCGAACGCATCGCACAGGCCGAATGGAATCTCGATGAAGCCGCAGCAAGAAAGCTTGCCGGCAAGTCGCTGCCCGAAGGCTATGCCCGCCTGAGCGAAAAGGCGATCAACAAGCTGCTGCCGGTCATGGAGGCGCAAGGACTCAATTATGCAGAGGCTGTCGCAGAGGTGCCGGAATATGGGCACCATTCAGACTTCAGGCCCGACGAGGCGCGCGACACCCTTCCCTATTATGGCGAGGTGCTGGCACGGCACTGCGTTGGCGGCGACGCCTCAAAACCGAAAGAGGACGAGGTTGGACATTATGGCCGGCTTGCCAACCCCACGGTGCATATTGGGCTTGGCCAGATACGGCGCGTTGTCAATCGGCTGATCTCGGTTCATGGCAAGCCAGAAGAGATTGTGGTCGAGCTTGCCCGCGATCTCAAAATGAACAAGGAGCAAAAGGACGAGGCAAGCCGGAAGAACCGGGACAATGAAATCGCCAATGAGCGCCGCAAGCACGACATTGAGGCGGCGGGCGGCACCCCCTCCCCTCACCTGTTCCGCAAATTGCGGCTATGGGAAGAACAGCGGATCGGCAGCGCCCATCTCTGTCCTTTTACAGGCGAGCCCATCTCTTTCAGCATGGCTATTTCGGCAGAAACCGAGATCGAACACATTCTGCCGTTCTCCAGAACGCTCGACGATTCGATGGCCAACAAGGTGCTCTGCCTGCGCGCAGCGAACCGGGACAAGAAAGACCTCTCCCCCTCCGAAGCCTTTCAAATAAATCCAATAAAAGATGGGCGGAAATATATTTATGACGACATTCTTTTTCGCGCAGACAAATTGCCCGAGAACAAGCGCTGGCGATTTCACCCCGACGCGATGGAAAGATACGAGAATGATGAGCGCGGCTTCCTCGACCGGCAACTCAACGAGACGAAATATCTCTCGCGCATCGCGCGCAACTATCTTTCCAATCTCTATAACGAAAAAGCCGAGGGCCGACTGCGCGTGCGCGCCATTCCCGGAAAGCTTACCGCCATGTTGCGCGGAAAATGGGGTTTGAGCGCACTTTTGCGCGACCACAATCGCACAGGCGGCGAAGAGCATGTGAAGCGGAAAAACCGGGACGATCATCGTCATCACGCCATCGATGCCTTTGTAATCGCAATGACCGACCAACGCCTGCTGCAAAAGATTTCGAAACTTAACCAGGATGCAGATCGCAAACGGTTGATCGACGAAATTCCCGAGCCCTGGGAGGGCTTTAACGGCGAAGGCCGCGACAAACTGCGCGCCCAGCTTGAGCGCTTGACGATCGCGCACCGCGCCGACCACGGAACACCCGGCAAGAATGGCAAAACCTCCGGTGCCCTTCATAATGACACAGCCTATGGCCTGATTGCTCCGGGAAAACAAGGCAACTGGAAAGTCGTTTCGCGCGCGGCGCTCAGCAGTTTTCTTACACCGAAGGACATGGATGCCGCGCTGCCCGATATTCGCGACAAGGCGCTCAGCGCGGCGTTGATCGCAGAATGGGAAGCTTTCAAAGCGTCACCACCTGAGCTGGCCCCGGATGAAGAGGGTGATGGCAAAAAGAAAAAAACAAACCCGGCTGCCCTTTTCGCCGATCATGTTGCAAATGAGGGCATCAACCTCGGTGGACGCAATATCAAGGTGCGGCGGGTCCGTATATGCGATGAGCTTGGCGTGGTCATCATACGTGATCGGAAAACGGGAAAGCCCTACAAGGCATATAAACCGAACGGTAATGAATTTGCCGAGGTGTGGCGTATGCCTGACGGAAAATGGCGTACGGTGATTGTTCGACGTTTCGATGCAAATCAGCCCGACTTCGATCTCTCCAGGCTGCGTCCTCACCCCGCTGCCAAAAAACTGATGCGACTTCATATTGACGACATGGGGGCCATTGGCGCGGGAATCGAACGTCGCTTGCTACGAGTATGCAAGATGAGCACAGAAGCTGGGAAGGAATATGTCTATCTCGCTGAACATAATGAGGGAAATGTAGACGCGCGAGTACGCGAGAAAGAATTGAAATATTTGAAGGAAAGTTGCGACGGTCTTCGGAAAAAGGGATTCCGCAAAGTAGGTGTTGATGAAATCGGTCGAGTGACTGACCCTGGACCTCACAGGAGCGCCACATGATTGGCCGCGTTGTCGAAATTGCTTCCGATGACCGGCATCTGGCGATCGCACGCGGTTTCCTCACCGTCTCTACAGGTGGTGAGGAAGCCGGCCGCGTCCCGATTGATGATATTGGAGTACTGCTCTGCAACGCGCATGGCCTCACCTATTCCAATAATCTGATGGTCGAGCTGGCCCGGCGGGGGGTTGCCGTTGTCCTGTGCGGCGCGAACCATATGCCTGTCGCCTGGCTCTGGCCGCTGGATGGGCATCATTTGCAGAGCCTGAGGATGCGCCAGCAACTGGAGTCGGGCGAACCCTTGCGCAAGCGCATATGGCAGGTACTGGTGCGGGCGAAAATCGAACAGCAGCAGGCCGTGCTCGAACGCCTTGGCAAACCCGATGGCGCCTTTGGCCTGCTGGCGCGCAAGGTTCGCTCCGGCGACCCGGAAAATATAGAGGCGCAGGCAGCGCGGCGCTACTGGCCGCTGCTCATGGGCCCCGGTTTCCGTCGCGATCGAGGGGCCGCGGGCCCCAATGCCATGCTCAACTATGGCTATACGGTTTTGCGCGCCGGCGTCGCACGCGCCGTCACCGGGGCCGGACTTCATCCTTCCGTGGGGCTGCATCACAGCAACCGGGGAAACCCGATGTGCCTTGTTGACGATCTGATGGAGCCGTTTCGGCCTCTCATCGACTATATGGTCGCACAACTCATGGCGGGCGGGTTCGACGCGATCATACCGGAGACGAAACGCGCACTGGCCCAGGTTCTCGCATTCGACATGGCCACCGACCAGGGAACAACGCCGGTTTCAACCTGCCTTGAGCGGCTCGCGACATCGCTCGCGCAATCCTTCGAGGGCGGCAAACCTGTGCTTGCGCTGCCAAGAACGTTCCTGCCGCTCGAACTTCCCGGCTTCACAAACCTGTCTCAATGAGCGAAGGCGGAAAGCGCCATGCTGACGGGGTATCGACTGATGTGGATGATGGTGATTTTCGACCTCCCGGTGGGCGCGAAGAAAGAGCGGCGCGCGGCAACGAAATTCCGCCATGCTCTGCTCGATCAAGGTTTTCACATGTGCCAGTTCTCCGTTTACATGCGCTTTTGTGGCGGAAAAGAGCAGGTCGAGACCTATACGAAGCGTATTGAGAAGGAGTTGCCCAGGACCGGGCTTGTGCAGATTTTGTGCTTCACGGACCGGCAATATGAGACAATCGTGTCGTTCGATGGTCGAACGCGCGAATCAGCTAAAGAGAATCCAAAGCAATATGTGTTGTTTTAACGATACAGATGAAGCGTTTTTTGGAGAAAAATTGCGCCAAGTCTCTTTAAAATCAAAGACTTGGCGCAACATCCAGTTTAGCCGATAGGAAATCGCGGACCAGCCGCAACTGCACCGTGACGCGGGGCGGCTCTTGCCTCAGTTTAGCCGATAGGAAATCGCGGACCAGCCGCAACGCGGGCGCGCGGATCTGCCCAATAGAAACTAGTTTAGCCGATAGGAAATCGCGGACCAGCCGCAACGCGCGAAGCGCGCGTCAGGTTGCAAATCCGAGTTTAGCCGATAGGAAATCGCGGACCAGCCGCAACTATATCAGATATGGCGGCGCATCTTGTTCAAGTTTAGCCGATAGGAAATCGCGGACCAGCCGCAACAGAACTGGCAGACAAGCCCTGCTCTCAACGAGTTTAGCCGATAGGAAATCGCGGACCAGCCGCAACAGGATCCTGCGGCCTTCCGCGCGGTCCGCCAGTTTAGCCGATAGGAAATCGCGGACCAGCCGCAACCGATGAGGCGGCGGTCACGCTCGCAAAAGAAGTTTAGCCGATAGGAAATCGCGGACCAGCCGCAACGTGGTTGAAGTTGTCCAGCTTGTCGAGCGCAGTTTAGCCGATAGGAAATCGCGGACCAGCCGCAACCCTTACGACTTCAAAAGGAAAAGCGTTCGAAGTTTAGCCGATAGGAAATCGCGGACCAGCCGCAACCATGGTGGTGACAGGCAAAGCACTGATTTTAGTTTAGCCGATAGGAAATCGCGGACCAGCCGCAACT
>JAATFR010000039.1 GCA_015655095.1 Hyphomicrobiales bacterium
CCGTCGAGCCCGCGCTGCCCTTCGCCGACGCCGATGATTCGATTCAGGTCGGCGAGCGCGCCCGGGTTGTGGTCGATCCCGCCCGGGACGCCCTGCTGACGGATTTCGGCAAGGCCACCCTTGCCGACCGCTATGTGATGCCGGGCGAGACCAATCAGGACATGTTTGCCCGCGTCGCCTCCTACTATGCCGACGACACCGCCCATGCCCAGCGCCTCTACGACTATATGTCGAAGATGTGGTTCATGCCCGCGACGCCGGTGCTCTCCAATGGCGGCACCCAGCGCGGCCTGCCCATCTCCTGCTTCCTCAATGAGGCGAACGACAGTCTCGGCGGCATTCTGGGCCTCTGGAACGAGAATGTCTGGCTCGCGGCCAAAGGCGGTGGCATCGGCTCCTACTGGGGCAATCTGCGCTCCATCGGCGAAAGCGTCGGCGGTGTCGGCAAGACCTCGGGCATTATCCCCTTCATCCGGGTGATGGATTCGCTCACCCTCGCCATTTCGCAAGGGTCGCTGCGGCGCGGTTCGGCGGCGGTCTATCTGCCGATCGACCATCCTGAAATTGAGGAATTCATCGAGATCCGCCGCCCAACCGGCGGCGATCCCAACCGCAAGGCGCTCAACCTGCACCATGGCGTGCTCCTGTCGGATGCCTTCATGCGCGCCGTGGAGGAGGATGCCAACTGGGATCTGCGCAGCCCCAAGGACAAGACGGTGCAGAAGACCGTCTCCGCCCGATCGCTCTGGATCCGTATGCTCACCGCCCGTATCGAGACCGGCGAGCCATATATCATCTATAAGGATACGGTTAACAACGCGCGGCCCGAGCACCACAAGCTCGCGGGCCTTGAGGTGAAGACCTCCAATCTCTGTGCCGAAATCACATTGCCGACGGGCACGGATCATCTGGGTAAGGAGCGCACGGCTGTCTGCTGCCTGTCCTCGCTCAATCTTGAGACCTATTTCGAGTGGGAAGGCCATCCGACCTTCATCGAGGATACCATGCGTTTCCTCGACAATGTGCTGGAGGATTTCATCCAGCGCGCGCCCTCGGAGATGGCGAAGGCGAAATATGCTGCCGCTCGGGAGCGCTCTGTCGGGCTCGGCGTCATGGGCTTCCACTCCTTCCTGCAGGCCAACATGATCCCGTTCGAGGGTGTGATGGCCAAGGTCTGGAACCGGCGCATGTTCCAGCATGTGAAGAGCCGGGTGGATGCCGCCTCGCGCAGGCTTGCCGAGGAGCGCGGCCCTTGCCCCGATGCCGCCGATTATGGCTTCATGGAGCGCTTCTCCAACAAGACGGCGATCGCGCCGACGGCCTCGATCTCGATCATTGCGGGCGGCACCTCGCCCGGCATCGAGCCGATCGCGGCCAACAGCTTTACCCACAAGACGCTGTCAGGCTCATTCAATGTGCGCAACCGGCACCTGACCAAGCTGCTCGCTGAAAAGGGCTGTGATACGGACGATGTCTGGTCGTCTATCGTCACCAATGGTGGTTCGGTCATGCATCTCGATTTTCTGTCGGATGAGGAAAAGGCCGTGTTCAAGACCGCCTTCGAACTCGACCAGCGCTGGGTTATTGAACATGCGGGCGACCGGGCCATGCTGGTCGACCAGGCCCAGTCGATCAACCTGTTCCTGCCCGCCAATGTGCACAAGAAGACGCTGCACCAGCTTCACATGATGGCGTGGAAGAAGAAGGTGAAGAGCCTCTATTACTGCCGCTCGCTCTCGATCCAGCGGGCCGACAAGGGGGCCAACACATCAAATGCGGATGGCTCGCCGGTGGCGGTGCTCGACCTCAAGACGCTCGATGGTCTGGTCAGCGAGGCCCATGCCGACCAGGTCACGGCCAGGCCCCGTCCTTTCCTGCGCATCACCGAACCTGCCGTCGCGCAGGAGGAAAATCAGTACGAGGAATGCCTCGCCTGCCAATGATCTCAGCCGATCACTGAATCCGGGTCGGGTGCGAAAATAGACGGATTTTTGTCCGGGGGGACAGGGAGGGAGAGGCCAGAAGCCGGCGGCTTTCCTTTCTCTCCTTTCTTTCGGAAAGGCCTGGGTTCTTCCGCCGGTTTTCACGCGTCCGCTTGGGGCCGCTCCGGCTTATCCACAATCCTGTTGCGCTGGATGCCATCTATATATTGATATTCTGTGCAGTCGGGCTACCATATACAGTACACCTTACCCTGCGGGAACCTGCCATGTCGCTTCTGGAAGAACGCCTCGTCTACAAGCCTTTCCGCTATCCATGGGCCTATGACGCGTGGCTGACCCAGCAGCGCATCCACTGGCTGCCGGAAGAAGTGCCGCTGGCTGATGATGTGAAGGACTGGGCCAAGAACCTGACCGAGCCGGAACGCAACCTGCTGACCCAGATTTTCCGCTTCTTCGTGCAGGCGGACGTCGAGGTCAACAATTGCTACATGAAGCATTATTCCCGCATTTTCAAACCGACCGAAGTTACGATGATGCTGGCCGCCTTCTCCAATATGGAGACCATCCATATCGCGGCCTACTCCCACCTGCTCGACACCATCGGGATGCCCGAGATCGAATATGAAGCCTTCCTCAAATATGCCGAGATGAAGGACAAGTTCGATTACATGCGGCTGTGGGGCGTGGACACCAAGGCGGATGTGGCAAAGACGCTGGCCGTGTTCGGGGCCTTCACCGAGGGCGTGCAGCTTTTCGCCTCCTTTTCCATCCTCATGAACTTCCCGCGCTTCAACAAGATGAAGGGCGTGGGCCAGATCGTCACCTGGTCGGCGCGCGACGAGACGCTGCACACCAATTCCGCGATCAAGCTGTTCCGCACCTTCGTTGAGGAAAATCCGGAAGTCTGGACCGAGGAGCTGATGCGCGACATTTATGTCGCCTGCTCCACCATTATCGACCATGAGGATGCCTTCATTGATCTCGCCTTCGAAATGGGCGGCGTGGAGGGGCTCGAGCCCGACGAGGTGAAAAACTATATCCGCTTCATCGCGAACCGCCGTCTGGTCCAGCTCGGCCTGCTGCCGATCTACCGGGTCGAGCGTAATCCGCTGCCGTGGATGGATGAGATGCTGAACGGCATCGAGCACGCCAATTTCTTCGAGAACCGGGCGACGGAATATTCCAAGGCCTCCACCGAAGGCACCTGGGCCGAAGCGTTCGACTGACAATTCACGCCATAAGCCGGACTTCGCCACCATCTCTTCATCTGGAGGGACGGTGGCGGAGTGCGCCCGTTATTAATATCTTCTTAATCTGCTTGCCTGATCGTTACGTTATAATATAACAATCTCCGATATTCAGAATATGGAGATGGACATGAAGCGGCTCGGCAGGATGGCGGCGGCACTGGCCGCGGGTGTGATGATGATGGTGACGCCGCTTGCCGCAAAGGCGGCAATTGATGTGGTGGCGGGTGAAAACGTCTATGGCGGCATTGCCGAGGCGATCGGCGGCAGCCATGTCACGGTGACAAGTATCCTTTCCAATCCCTCGCAGGACCCGCACAGCTTCGAGGCTTCTCCCTCGACGGCCCGGGCGCTGGCGGGCGCAAGCCTCGTGATCGTCAACGGTATCGATTACGATCCCTGGATGAACGATCTCCTGTCGGCGAATGTCGCCAATCATCGCCGCGTGGTAGTGGTTGCGGACCTTCTGAAGCGCAAGAGCGGCGACAACCCGCATCTGTGGTATGACCCGGCAGCAGCGCCCGCCGTCGCCAATGCCATCGCCCAGGCGCTGGAAGAGGCGGATGCCGCCCATGCGGCCGATTATGCCGCTAATCTCAAAAGCTTCCTTGCCACGCTTGCCCCGGTAGAGGCGCGCATCGCCACGCTCAAGGCGAAATATGCGGGCACGCCGGTCACCGCTTCGGAGCCCGTGGTCGGCCTGCTGGCGTCGGCGCTGGGGTTCGATATGCGCAACGAGGCTTTCCAGACTGCGGTGATGAACGAGACGGAGCCTTCCGCCTCCAGCGTGGCCGCGTTCGAAAACGACCTCAAAAACCGCAAGGTTGCCATCCTGTTCTACAACGATCAGGTGACGGATGAGATAACCGACCGTCTGCTGGCGCTGGCGAAGAAGTCCGGCGTCGCCATCGTCGGCGTGCAGGAAACCCAGCCCGCCGGGAAGACATTCCCCCAGTGGATGATGGCGACGCTTGATGCTATTGAGGGTGCGCTTGCCCGCAAGCCCTGATTGCCCAGATTCAGATATCCAGGCCCATCGCCCAGGTCCGAAATCGAAAGATCCATGCTCAGCTTCCGAAACGCCACCCTGGCCCTTGGCGGCCACGACATTCTGCGGAAGCTTGACCTTGAAATCGGGCAGGGCGAATTCATTGGCGTGCTCGGCGCGAACGGGGCGGGGAAAACCACGCTCATGCGCGCCGTGCTCGGGCTGCTCGCGCCAAGGGAGGGCCGCATCCTGCTGGAAGGCGAGGCGCCCCGGCCCGGCAGCGCCGCCATCGGCTATATGCCGCAGACCCGTGGCAGCCTTTCGCATCTGCGCCTCTCGGGCTTTGATGTGCTTGCAAGCTCCCTCAGCGGCGCGCGCTGGGGCTGGCTCGGATTGTCGCGCGCAGATCGCCTCAATCTTGAGCAGGCGCTTGATCTCGTTGCCGCGCGGGAACTGGCGCGCCGTCCGCTCAACGAACTTTCCGGCGGTGAGCGCCAGCGCCTGATGATCGCCCAGGTGCTGGTCGGCAGGCCGCGCCTGCTGCTGCTCGACGAGCCGCTGGTCAGCCTCGATCCCGGCCACCAGCAAATGGTGGTCGATCTGGTCAGGGATGTGAGCCGCGAACTCAACCTCACTGTGCTCTTTTCCGAACATGACCTCAATCCGCTGCTGCCCGTGCTCGACCGCGTGCTTTATCTGGGGCAGGGCCATGCCGCGCTTGGCACGGTCGAGGAGGTGGTGACGGGGCCGGTGCTCTCGAGGCTCTACGGCGCGCAGATCGACGTGGTTCATGCGGCGGGGCGCATCTTCGTCATGTCCGGCGGGCAGCATCTCGGTCTTGCGCCGCATCTGCACCATCATGAGCATGGCCACGACCATGGAGCCCATGGCCATGCTTGAATATGAGTTCATGCGCAATGCGCTGATGGGCGGTGCGCTGGTTGCCATCGTGTCTGCCGCCGTCGGCTATTTCCTCGTGCTGCGCGGGCAGACTTTCGCTGGCCATGCTCTCTCCCATACGGGATTTGCCGGGGCTACGGCCGCCGTGCTCATCGGTTTTCCGCCACTCTGGGGTCTTGTCGCCTTTACAATGGGGGCGGGTGTCGCGATGGGTCTGCTCGGCGAGCGCATCTCCGGGCGCGATGTCGCCATCGGCATGGTGCTGTCGCTGTCGCTGGGCCTTGGCCTTTTGTTCCTGCATTTTTACACGACCTATGCCACGGCGGCGACCGCGGTGCTGTTCGGCAATGTGCTGGCGATTCAGAAACAGACGCTGGGGGCCCTTCTGGGGCTGGGCGCAGTGGCGCTTTCAGCGCTGGCGTTCATTGCCCGCCCCCTGTTGTTCGCCAGCCTGCAGCCGGAACTTGCCGAAGCGCGCGGCGTGCGGCTTACCCTTGTGGGGACGCTGTTTCTGGTCATTGTCGCCATCGCTACGGCGGAAGCGGCCCAGATTGTCGGGGTGCTACTGGTTTTCACCCTGATGGTCGGCCCCGCCGCCGCCGCACAGCGGCTGACGGCAAGCATTCCCGGCGGCATCCTGCTTTCGATTGTCTTCGCGCTCGTGGAGGCGCTGGGCGGCATCACGCTCGCCTATTACACGGACTGGCCTTCGAGCTTCTGCATCACGGCGCTGGCGGCCATCATCTATTTTATCGCCAGCGCCATGCCGTCGCGGCGCGCCCTGCGCTAATGATTGCTGTCGAAAAGCGACACGCCCAATGCGGCGCAACTGACCAGTGCGATGCCGGCGGCCATGGAGAGGTTGAGCGGCTGCGCCAGCAGGGCGACGCCCAGCCCGGCGGCGACCACCGGCTCCAGCGTCGCCAGTACGGCATAGACGCGGGCAGGCAGGCGCTGGATCGCGATATAGTCGAACGACATGGGGAGCGCGGTTGAAAGCATGGCCACCGCGAAGGCGCCGATCAGCGGGATAAGGGGCAGGCCGTGGCTCGCGTCGCCACCGACCAGATAGATCGGCAGGACGCAGAGCGCGCCGATGGCAATGGCGAGCGCGAGGCCATCGCCGCCCGCGATGCGGCTTCCCACCCTTTTGCCGACGATGATAAAGCCCGCCCATCCCGCCGCTGCGATCAGGGAGAAGGTGACCCCCGCCGGATCGAGCGTGTGGCCAAGGTCGCCCGCGAAAAAGGCGATGCCCGCAGCGGCGAGGGCAAGCCAGACAAAGTCGAGCGGACGGCGCGAGGTCGCCACCCCGACGAGCAGCGGCCCGATGAATTCGATGGCGACCGAAACCCCGAGGGGAATACGGGCGATGGACTGGTAGAAACACAGGTTCATCATGCCGATGGTGGCGCCGAGCACGAAGATTTCGCTCAGGTGCGCACGCACCTCGCGGGTGAGCTTCGGCCGGTAGATCACCATCAGCAGCAGAGCGGAAAAGGCGAGACGGTAAAAGACCGTGCCGGTGGGCCCGAGCGCGCTGAAAAGCCGGGTGGCGATGGCCGCGCCGAACTGTACCGAAATGATGCCGAGAATCATCAATATCTGCGGCGGAACAAGGCCAGACGGCCCGTTAACCGCGGGTTTCAGTTTCGTCTTCGCAGCTGGGAATTCGCCTGGTGGCAAGCCCTCCAAGATCAGCTCCTGACTCGTGGCGCCTTTTCACAGGAGCCTGTTTCGGGAGTGAATCTGCCGGTTCAGGACGCAAGTCAAAGGAATTTAC
>JAATFR010000180.1 GCA_015655095.1 Hyphomicrobiales bacterium
GCGCCGGAGGCGACAAATACATTCTTCGCCAGATCGAGTCCGACCGTGATAATCTCCGTCATCACCGCGCCCCCTTGTGGATCCTCGCAGACCCACCTTGGCACACAGATACCCTCGGGGCGCGGTTACATCATCAGGGCCCATGCGCCCCCCCAGACGCATATTGTCCGTCGTGATTGCAATCCATGGCCATATCCTCCAAGATCGGCTCTTCATCTGGGGAATAAAACAAGGCATGTCGGTTTAACCGCAAAATGCGCAGCCTCTTATCCGCGAATGCTGGGTGGCGGATTATGGCAACATGACTTCCTGTAAAGTGCCATAAAATTCTTCCATGTGCCAGCACGATCCCGCTTCGCAGGCCGATGGTTTTCCTTAAAACAAGCCTTTACGCGCTTCTGAAGCGGTCCCACGCTGCGGCGTCTGCACGCATCTCCCGGCAGAACACCCATTTCCAGAAGTTGCGCTGTTTGCATGTCAGCCCGACATCTCCTCCGGGCAGCGGATTGATCCTTGCTACCCCGGCCGCGCGCAGGCGGACTTCGCCCCCGGTCAGCCCATTCCCACACCTTCTGCCCCGTTAGGTGTGGCCGAGATCGGGGGCGGAAAAGATATCTCGCCCGGATTTCGGGCCGCATTGCGGTGGAAGTCGTAAGGATTGCTGATAAACAGTCCTCCTGAGATATTGAGCCAGCCGTGGTCATGGGACTGAATCGCGCTGACGGAATGGTTGTTGATCTGGATGGAAAGCGGCTCCGAACGGACATGGTGTCCGATACCTTCCAGGTGCAGTCTGCACACGACAGCACGCCGGGGCAGTCTATGCTGATGACGTGGGCGGACGCGCCCCGAGACCGTTTGGCGGCGGGGCTCAATGCATCATCCCACAAATCCGTGGTGATCACCCCTGAAGGGGATGACCCGCGCCTGCCGCATTCCTCTGTGCTGTCTGCCATTGGCCCGCCGGAGGCGAGGGGGCATCGACTGAACGCGGTCCTGCGTGCTCACGGCGGTTCTGTTCATGTGGGCGCAGGTGGCCATGGCCAACGATCCGCGCTCCCCACCGGCGGCGGCAGGTCCCTCCGAGAATGCTTTGCAGCGCATTGCTACAACCCGGATATTGTCCCCTCGGAGAGCAGGCGATGCCTGGCCCGACCTGATCCACTTTCGTTGGTACCATATACTAGCGGTCCTTACGATCGGTGCATTTGCGTGCTACCGGTCAAACTAAACGTGCCCTGCAGATCTGTCCTTGGCGCGACGAACGCATTGCAAGCGCGAAGCCGATGTATCTGCTTCGGCCAGCCCAGCCCCTCGAAAACTGGATGTCACCTCACGACATCAACGCCGGTAAAGGAAAAATACTATGTGCGGTATTGTCGGTATTGTCGGCTTCACCCCCGTCAACCAGTCGATCTATGATGCATTAACCGTGCTGCAGCACCGCGGCCAGGACGCCGCCGGTATCGTCACGATCGACGCGCTGAACCATTTCCGCCTGCGCAAGGCCAACGGCCTGGTCCGGGATGTCTTCGAGACGCGGCATATGCAGCGTCTGCAGGGCAATATCGGCATCGGCCACACGCGCTATCCCACGGCGGGCAGTTCCAGCGCATCGGAAGCCCAGCCGTTCTATGTCAATTCGCCTTTTGGCATTACCCTTGCGCATAACGGCAACCTGACCAATGTCCAGACATTGCGCAAAGGCCTGTTCGAGCGCGGACGACGTCACCTGAACACGACCTCGGATTCCGAGGTGCTGCTCAACGTCTTCGCCAGTGAACTGGATCGTTTCCCGCATTACCCGCTTACGGCAGAGGACATTTTTTCTGCCGTGGCCGCGACCCACCGAACGGTCAGCGGCGCCTATGCCTGCGTCGGCATGATCATCGATCATGGCCTTTTTGCCTTCCGTGACCCGCATGGTATCCGCCCGTTGGTGATAGGCCAGCGTGAGCTGGCGGATGGCCGCACGGAATACATGGTTGCCTCGGAGAGCGTCGCCCTCGACACGCTGGGGTTCGACTTTCTGCGCGATGTCGCCGCCGGAGAGGCTGTTTACGTCACCAAGGAAGGAACCTTGTTTACCCGCCAGTGTGCCGAGGCTCCGAAGCTTGCCCCTTGTATCTTTGAGTTCGTCTATTTCGCGCGACCGGATTCCAGAATGGAGGGGATTTCTGTCTACAGCGCCCGGATGCGTATGGGGCAAAAGCTGGGGAAAAGGATCGCGCAGGAGTGGAAGGATCTTGATATCGACGCGGTCATTCCAATCCCTGAAACCTCCTGCGATACCGCTCTTGAAATCGCGCAGATCATTGGCAAGCCATATCGTCAGGGTTTCGTGAAGAACCGATATGTCGGTCGCACTTTCATCATGCCGGGCCAGCAGGTGCGTCAGGCGTCTGTGCGCCGAAAACTGAATGCGAACCGTATCGAATTCAGCGGCAAGAACGTGTTGCTGGTAGACGATTCCATCGTTCGCGGTACGACGTCGCGGCAGATCGTCGAAATGGCGCGCGATGCGGGGGCGAAGAAAGTCTATCTTGCATCGGCGGCACCCGAAGTCCGCTTTCCGAATGTCTATGGCATCGATATGCCCAATGCCAACGAGTTGATCGCGCATGGCCGCAACGTCGAGGAGATACGCCAGCTGATCGGCGCAGATGCTCTGATCTTTCAGCGGCTGGACGATCTGATCGCCTCTGTTCGCGAAGACAACCCCGGTATCGCACAATTCGACTGCTCGGTTTTCGACGGCGTGTATGTGACCGGTGGGGTGGATCAAGAGTATCTCGACTACATGGAGAGGATGCGTAAAGACGACGCCAAGGCTCTGCTCCGTCAGAACGAAGCGGAGAATCTGGAATTGCACAATGAAGGGTGACCGCAGTTCTGCTCGCCATGACTTTCAGCCCACGCCGACGATGTCACGCTTATAGCCGGGGTGCTTGGCCTTGCCGCCGGTCTGATATTGAGGCGCCTTGCCCTGCAACCTCCGCGACAAGACCGCCCCTGACCGCAGCGTTAGGGGCAAATGCGTGATGCTCGGACGGTGTGATCTGTCCTTCGGGGGTACCGCTGGATTATTGGGGACATGTGTGAACGGCCCAAAGCCTACGATCGGTCCAGGACATTGCTACTCGACAATATTCCCAAAGGCTGCTGTCCGGATACTATGCGGAAAAATCCCGGTTGACGATGTCGCGACGCGAGACGAAGCAATCCCTACGC
>JAATFR010000242.1 GCA_015655095.1 Hyphomicrobiales bacterium
ATGCGATCAGGCTGCCGTCGGCGTCGATCAGTTCGGCCCGCAACGGCATTTCATGTTCGCTGGTCGCCATCGGCGTTGGCAGCACCGTGGTGGCGAATTCGCCCAGCGGCAGCACCGGCAGGGGCATGATGTAATTCTTGGTCAGCAGCTTTTCGAGCCGGGGAATGAACGGATCAGGCTTGAGGTCGGTGCGTTCGACATTGGCGTGCGCGAGCCTGCGCTGGCCGCCCGTGCGGGTGACTTCATAGCGGGGGCGGACGAAGTAGCGCCCGGCGACGATCTCGATCTGGTCGGGCCAGCGGGCATGGGGCAGCATCTCGCCGACGTGGAGCGCGCGGGTGCCGAAGGGGGGGATTTCGTCGGGATAATAGCTCACATCCTGCGCGCCCATGATATTGAGGCCGATGGAGCCCGCCGGGATCGGCATGGGGTGCGAGTTCTGGATATAGAGCGTCAGCCGCTCGTCGGCCTCGGGCGCGGGCATCCCGGCATAGAAGTCGGCGGGCCAGGCGTTGGCGTCATGGCTGCATGAAAGGGCGAGGCCGTTCTCGCCGTTCATATCGAGCGCATATTTGATGATGTCATGGCCCTTGATCTGGATCGCATGAATGAACAGCGAACCGGTGAAATCGCCAAGGCCGAAGCGTGCGCGGATTTCCGCGCTGTCGAGCGCGAAAGGCGCGCCAGCCACCGGCAGAGGCTCGCGCCACTGGGCCAGTTCCTTGCCCGCCTCATCGAACAGGCAAAGCCAGAGTTCGGGGTTTGCGGCGCCATGCTGGCCCCAGTAGTTGGCGCTGGCGACACGGGTATGAATGCCCTCTGCCCCGTTGACGCACTCAACCTCGCGCATCAGCGCGAAGTTGGTGGCGAAATTCATCGGGTCCAGATAGTTCGACGGATTGGTCAGCATCTCGCCGGGGATGCGCATGTCATCCAGCGTGGCGATGCGAACGCCCTTGGGAAACAGGTGCGCGATCGAGGGCATGAGCTTGGCGAAGTCGAAACCCAGCACCAGCACAGCGGCGGCGGCAGACTGCGCCAGCACGTTCAGGGTTTTCGCGTCGTGGCCGAGAAAAGCTGCGCCGAGATCCTCGATCCGCTGCACGAAATAGCCCGCCAGATCGAGCCGCGAGAGATCGTAATAGGCATGAAAGTTGGCAACCACCCCGCTTGGATCGAAGATCGCGACGGGTCCGGCGGCCGAGAGTGACGCGATCAGCTCATGGCCCTTGCGTGCCGCGAGCGGATGGCCCAGCGCCTTGAACAGGGTCGAGCCGCCCGCATTGTTGCCGGGCCGCCAGCCGTGCGACAGGTCGGCATTCTTGAAGGTCTCGATTTGCAGAGCCATAAATTATCCATTCAACGCGCGGGAGCATGCGTCCCGTTCTAATAGGCATCCGATGCGGCGCGGTTGCCGAAAGGGTTGATCTTCTTCAGGAAGGCGCTGACCCGGTGGCGACGCTGTTCATGCTCGACCACGGCTTCATCTGTGACCCAGTTCATCTGGATCGCGCGGCGCTTGCCCTCGAAGGGTTCGTGCCCGTGCCAGCTCGTCTCGGATCGTTTGAACACCAGCAGTGTGCCGCCGTTGGGCGACACTTCCTCGGCGTAATCGTCAAGGTCGGTGCCGTTGCGCAGGATGCGCAGGCGGCCGCCGTCGGCGTCCCAGTCATCGTTCATGTAAAGCAGCACAGTGATGATCTTGGAGGCGGTGTCCGTATGGATCTTGCCGTTCGACTTCGCGCAGAAACCGCGCACCGTGAACATGGTCGGGCGTCGGGCAAGGTCGATGCCGAACTTGTCCTCGATCAGGGTACGGAATTCAGGCCCGTCGAGTTCGGCCAGCAGGTTGCGGAATGCGCCCTTGATGGCAAGCTCGCTCGGCGGAATCGAGCCGGTCGTGCGCACGTCGGGATAGTCCGCCAGTACCTGCGGCAGAGCCTCGCGCTTCACGAAGTGCGGCACCACGAAATAGTTGTAGGGCTCCGTCTTCAGCGGCGTTGCGGCAAGCGCGTCATAGTCGAGAAGGCTCATCCGGGCTCTCTTGTCATTTTAGGTTCAAACACCCCATCGTCCCTATCTAATAGCTCATCTGGCGTCTCTCAAGGTAGCGGGAGGACATCCGGCAAATAGTCGCACTTTTTATATGGTCTTTTTAAGGTGGTAAGCTCTGGCGATGGCATGGGCAATCTCGGCCGCCGTGTCGGGTCGGGCATAGCTCCATTGTTCAAGCGCGCCGCTGAAAGGCCGGGCATAGCCTGCGGCATAGACGGCATCGAGAAAGCGCCGGAATTTGCCGCCCCCGCCTTCCATTTCGATGACATGGACCGGTTTGCCGGTGAAGGCGGCCTCGCCGATCATGTTGACCGAGTCGCAGGTGACGATGACGGCGTCCGCGCTGCCGAGATAGGCGAAATAGGGGTTCTGCCCCTCACCCGGCCAGACCTGTGCCGGTTTGCCCTCGAGCTTTTCCGCGATGATGCGGGTCTGGGCCGCGCCGGTGCGGCGCGAGGGCGTGACGAGAAGGCTCACGCCCTCCTCGTCGCAAAGCCGGGCCAACTGATCGCCAAGGCGGGTGGCGGCGGCCTCGTCGAACGTATAAACGGCATTGGTGCCGCCCAGCAGCACCGCAACCCTTGGATGGGGCAGGGAGGCAATCGACGGAGCGAACGCGGCCGCCGCATCCGCCAGCTTTTTTCTCGTCAACGTATGCGGGGAAATGAGGGTGGAGAGCACATTGGGCCCTTCCAGCCGGTCGTGGGCAGGCACCCAGACGAAATCGAAGGCGGAAGGTCTGATCTTGGGGTTTTGCAGGATGGCGACAAAGGTTTTCCCATGGGATTGTCGGCGGACCATGCGGGCATAGGGGATGGTCTGGCGGCCACAGGCGAAAACAATGTCCGGCCAGGGAGCCTCGACGCCGGGGATTGGCGTTGCCGGTCCCCAGGGCGCGAGCCAGCTTCCCGGCGGCCGGGGCCGGACCCTTTTCATCTCAGGCTCAAGACCAAGCGCACCCGCCACGCCAAGGCACTGAACCTCGCAGCCGGTGACGCCAGCGGTCAAAATCCAGGCCCGGGTGCCCGGCTCAAGCGGCTGTTGGGAATCGGTGGGAGTCATTTTCGTACCAATTGAAGAAATTATATTACTGAAACCTGCAATCCGGCATTCTACAAACGAGTATATTCCTTCATCTGATCCGGGAAGCCCATGAAGCGGCACAAACTCGACGCGACGGACATTCTTATCCTCAAGGAGCTACAGGCGAACGGCAGGGTCACCAATGTCGAACTTGCCGCGCGGGTGGAGCTTTCCGCGCCGCCCTGCCTGCGCCGTGTCCGCGCGCTGGAGGAGGCGGGCTACATCCGGGGCTTTCATGCCGATCTCGACGCCACGGCGCTTGGCTTCGGGGTGACGGTCTTCGCCATGGTCGGCCTCCACAGCCAGGCCGAGAACGACCTTCAGTCTTTCGAGGCATTGGTCGGCTCATGGCCACTTGTGCGGGAATGCTACATGTTGAACGGGGAAATTGATTTCATTCTGCGCTGCGTCGCGCCGGACCTGGCCAGTTTCCAGGATTTCCTGACCCGCAAGCTGACGCCAGCCCCCAATGTGGCGAGCGTGCGCACCTCGCTTTCCATCCGCCAGTCGAAACATTCCCCCGGCGTGCCGGTCGAGTTGCTCTAGCTCAGCCAAAAGCCGTTTCCGCCGTTTTGTAGGCGAAGGTTACGAAACAGGCGATGGCGCCCCAGTAGGTGCCCAGAATGAACACCGGGGATAAGGGAACCCGCCTGCGGAACTTGTTGAAGGCCAGCACGAAATCGCTGATGACGAAGAGCGTGCCACCGGCTGTCAGCCATATGGCCTGCGGAATATCTTTCATCAGCATGGTCGCCACCATGGCCGTCGTCACCAGCACGAAGACATAGATCGCGACCGGCGCGCGCATTTTTTCCGGCACGCTCCGCCCGAGCATGATGAGCCCGGCGACAGCGACAATCGCCCAGAGGGAAACCGGCCCACGCTGCCATTCAAGGTTTGCGATGCTCACCATGCCTGCGATGAGGATGACGTGGCCGACAAGGAAGC
>JAATFR010000009.1 GCA_015655095.1 Hyphomicrobiales bacterium
GCACCTTGTAGAGCGAGAAGAACACCGGGATCTGGATCAGCATCGGCAGGCAGCCGGCGACGGGGTTGATCTTCTCCCGCTTGTAGATCGCCATCATCTCCGACTGCTGCTTGGCCTTGTCGTCGGGATAACGCTCCTTCAAGGCCGCGAGCTGCGGCTGCGCATTCTTCATCTTCGCCATCGACGTATAGGAGCGGTTGGCGAGGGGATAGAACACGGCCTTCACCAGGAAGGTGATGGCGATGATCGCGATGCCGAAGTTGCCGACGATCTTGTAGATGCCGTCGAGCAGGAAGAACATCGGCTTGGTGATGAAGTAGAACCAGCCCCAGTCGATCAGCAGGTCGAACTTGTAGACGCCGCTGGTCTCGTAATTCTTGATGATCGAGACCACCTTGGCCCCGGCGAAGAAGCGGTTCGATACCGTGGCCTCGCCATTGGCGGGCACGGTCACGGCCTCATAACGGAAATCGGTCTGGTAGATTTCCTTGGCAAGGTCGGGGTCTTCGCTGAAGCGGGCGGTGAACTTGCGGCCAGGTTCCGGCGCGAGCACGGCGGCCCAGTATTTGTCGGTGATGCCGATCCAGCCATTGGTGGCGGTGTGCACCAGATCGCTGCTGTCCGCGACCTTGGCGTATTTGACCTCCTGAAGGCCATCGGTGTCGAAAACCCCGATCAGACCTTCGTGCAGAATGTAGTAGGGCTTGTCGGCGGGCTTGCCGGTCTTTGAGATCAGGCCATAGGGATAGAGTTCAACGGCGGTTCCACCCTTGTTCTCGACCCGGTCCTTGACCGTGAACATGTAATGATCGTCGACCGTGATCGTGCGGTGAAAAATCAGTCCCTCGCCATTGTCCCAGAGCAGTTCAAGCGGGGTCGAGGGGGTCAACCTTGAACCGCTGACAACGCTCCACACGGTCTTGTCATCAGGCACTTTTGTCGATGCGCCAGCGGCAGAGATAAAACCGAATTCAGAGAAATAGGCATGGGGCGTACGCGCCGGCGCCAGCAATTCAATCTGCGGGCTCGCGGGATCCACTGTTTCACGGTACTGCGTCAGATAGAGATTGTCGAAACGCGCGCCTGCAAGCGAGAGCGAGCCGCGCAGCTCGGGGGTTTCGATCTCGATACGGGGCGTGGCGGCAAGCGCCGAGGCAACCGTGGTGCCGGACCCGCCCGCCGCCGCGCCGGGCGCCTGCACGCCGGGCAGGCGCGAGGGATCGCTGGTCTGGGCTGAGGGATTGTTCCTGGCAGCAAGCTCGCTCTGGGCCTGCTGGGCGGCCTTTTCCGCCTTCACCCTTGGTTCGACGAAAAAATACTGCCAGCCCAGCAGCACCAGGACCGACAGGATGGCGGCGATGATGAAGTTACGGTTCTCGGCCATGGACGGGGCGTTCCTGTTGTCTCGGGGCACGTGATGAAGAGTGAGTATCCCCTGAGGATGCCCGGGCTCTTCCTGGCTTGTGGATATGTTCTATGGCGGATGCAAAGTCGGCAAGGAGCGCGTCCCAGGGCCGATGCAGGGTGCCTGCGCGCCCGATCAGCACATAGTCGAAACCCTTGCGACCGAGTTCGGGCAGCAGTGACTGTGCCACGGCACGCAATCGGCGGCGCGCCCGGTTGCGGACAACCGCATTGCCAACCTTGCGGGTGACCGTGAGCCCGTAGCGGGGATCGTTTTCATCGGCACGGGCGCGGGACTGGAGAACGAGTCCGACCGTTGCCCATTTTTGACCATGGGCAGCGGCTAGAAATTCACGGCGATACTTCAGTCGATCCATCCGGCCGATCCGTCCGGCACGCGCGCGTACCGGCCCGCTGCGCCGCCAGGCCCTTTCACGGGCGCAGACGGCAAAATACAAGGGCGCCGCAGGAAGACGCCGGAGTCAGGCGAGAGGCAACCTGAGTTGCCATACCTGTCGCGTGCTTCAGGCGGAGAGACGCTTGCGACCGCATGAACGGCGCGCGGCCAGCACCTTGCGGCCGCCGACAGTTGCCTTGCGGGCGCGGAAACCATGGCGGCGCTTGCGGACGAGAGCGCTTGGTTGATAAGTCCGTTTCACGTGTCTTCTCCGGCAAATCTGGTCTCCCAAGCCTTGCGGCAGAGGGAAACAAAGCCCCAACAGGCGATACAACCCCTGTGAATCAATATCTTAAGGGTCGTTCTTCTGCCTCTGGAGGGCTTGGCAAACGAAAAGAGCCGCAGGCGGTCAAACCCGGCGGCGGATTGGCGGTTGGTATAGGCGACAAAGGCCAGTGAAGTCAATGTGAATGCCGCGGCTCCCTCCTGGAGATAGAAGAAGGCCCATATTTACTCGCAATACGGCGACAGAAGGGATTTTTTATTGCAGAACCAGTAACTTATGGTTTCTTCGATTCCAGCTTTGTGACGAGGAATGGATGCCCGGCGATGAATGAGGTTCTGAAGCCAGACATATGCGTGGTCGGCGGCGGCGCAGGCGGACTTGCCGTGGCGATCGGCGCAGCCCGGCTGGGGGCCTCCACCGTTCTCGTGCGCGGCCGCGATACGGTCAATCATGGCTGCATCCCTTCCCGAGCGCTGATCGCGGCGGCACGTCGGGTCCATCTGGCCGCGGAGGCGGCAGCTTTTGGCGTTTCAACGGGTCCTGTCGAGATCGATTATGCGCGGCTCGGACGGCATATCGAGGATGTAAGGGCGAGCCTTGCCGTCAATACCAGCACAGCCCTGCTGAACGCACTCGGCGTGACCATTATTGATGAGAGCGGGCATTTCGAGGACACCCGCATATTGACTGCAGGCAACGCGCGCGTGCGGGCAAGGCGCTTCGTGCTGGCGACCGGCTCAAGACCAGAGATCCCGGTTATCCCCGGCCTCTCGTCAGTGCCCTATCTGACCGACGAAACCTTGTTCGGACTGGAGAGCCGTCCCGAGCATCTGATAATCATCGGGGGTGGGCCAACAGGGGTTGAAATGGCGCAAGCCCATGCCCGGCTGGGAACCAGAGTGACGTTGATCGAGGCTGAACGCCTGCTGCGCGCCGACGACCCCGAACTTGTCGATATTGTGAGAAGCCGCCTTCACCGTGAAGGGGTCGAGATCATCGAAGGGGTCAATGTCGCCGAAGTGTTGCAGATGGGTGAAGGGGTGCGCATCACCATCGACACAGGCCAACACTATTACTGGATCGATGGCAGCCATGTGCTGGTCGCCACCGGCCGGGTGCCCAACATTGAGGAGCTCGATCTCGGCAAGGCAGGCATCCACCATGACGAGAAGGGCATCACCGTCGATCGGCGCCTGCGGACAAGCAACCGTCGCGTCTTCGCCATCGGCGATGTGGCGAGCGGCCCGCAATACAGCCATGCGGCAACCCGGCAGGCGCAGGTTGTGCTGCGCAACGCGCTGTTCCGGCTTTCCGCCCGCGCCGATATGGAACTGCTGCCCCATGTGACCTACAGCGACCCCGAGCTTGCCCATATCGGCGCGACCGAGGCGGAGGCGCGCGACCAGTTCGGACGCATCACCCTGCTGCGCTGGCCGCTGGGCGAGAATGATCGGGCGCAGATAGAGCGCGACCCGGTGGGCCTGATAAAAATAATCCTCGATAAAAAGGGCGTCGTGCGCGGCGCGTCCATTGCCGCCCCCGGCGCGGGCGAGTTGATCGTGCCATGGATCATGGCGGTGTCGCAGCGGTTGCGTATCAGCGCCATGTCCTCGCTGGTGGTGCCCTATCCCAATCGCAGCGAGATTTCCGTACGCGCCGCGGAAAGCTACTATACCCCGACGCTTTTCAGCGCCCGCACCAGAGCCCTTGTACGGTTCCTTTCCCACTTTGGTTGAACCGGGAGCCTTCCAGCCAGCCTGTGGCCGAACATCGAAGTGAGCGTGTGACCGAAAGTAAAAAAGACATAAGCGCACCGGATGGCCTGCCCGTCCCTTCACGCAACTGGGCGTTGTTCCTTGATTTCGACGGGACTCTGGTCGATCTGGCGCCGAAGCCTGATCTGGTGGAAGTGCCTGCCGGACTGACGGAGCTTCTCCAGAAACTTTTCACCCAGCTGGACGGCGCGCTTGCCATCGTCACCGGGCGCGAGCTTTGCGATGTGGACGGATTCCTCGCGCTCATGCTGCCCGGCGCAGGCATCCATGGCGCGGAACTGCGCCGCAAAATGGGCGGCGCACCCATTGTGATGGATGATTCCCGTGGTCTTGCCGATGTGATCGCGGAGCTGGAACCGCTGATCGCCAGTGATCCGCGATTGATCCTCCAGCGCAAATCCGCCGCCTTCACCCTGCACTACCGGCTTGCCCCCGAACGCGAGGCCGAGATGCGCGATCTGGCGGCGCGGGCCATCAGAGGCCATGACAATCTTGAACTGATGTCCGGGAAAATGATGGTGGAGGTGAAACCGAAGGGGGCCAATAAGGGTACTGGAATGGAGCGCCTGATGCAGGCTTCGCCATTTTCCCATCGTATGCCGGTCTTTATCGGGGACGACATAACGGACGAGGATGGTTTCAAATTCGTGAAAAATCATGCGGGCCTGGCTATCAAGGTCGGTAACGGCATGAGCAGCGCCGGTCACCGGCTGGCCTCCCCCGCTGCTGTTTATGAGTGGTTGGTTGATATGTCGGCATATTTCGAGCGGAAGCAGGGACAATGACAGCCAGGCTCGTCGTCGTCTCGAACCGGGTTGGTCCCGTCAAGGATGTTGGCCGTGCCGGTGGCCTCGCCGTTGCGCTGGTCGACGCGTTGAAGTCGCGCGACGGCATCTGGTATGGCTGGAGCGGCAAGATAGACGAGGCGGCAGGCACCAAGCTCTCTCTGGAAGGCGCGGGCAATCTTACGCTGTGCACACTCGATCTCACCGAGCAGGAATATGACGACTACTATAACGGCTTCGCCAACCGCTGTCTGTGGCCGCTGTTCCACTACAGGATCGATCTGACTGCGTTTGATCGTCAGTATTATGACGGTTATTTACGGGTGAACAACAAGTTCGCCCGGGGCCTCAACCCGCTTCTGCGGCCTGAAGATCTGATCTGGGTGCATGATTATCATTTCCTCGCCTTCGCCCATGAATTGCGCTCGCTCGGCGCGCAGCAGCGGATGGGATTTTTCCTGCATATCCCGTTTCCCTCGCGCGAGGTCCTCGCAACGCTGCCCAATCACGACGCGCTGGTCCGCGCCCTCTTCGCCTATGACGTGGTCGGTTTCCAGACCCAGTCCGATTGCGACCGCTTCACCGATTATGTGATTCATGAAGCGGAGGGCAGCGTGCTTGGCGACAAGATCCGCGCCTATGGCCGCACCATCGAGGCGCGCGCCTTTCCCATAGGAATCGACGCCATGGCTTTCGCCGAAATGGCGAAGGAAGATGGCGAGGCAAAACGCCAGGATCTCAAAATGCGCAAGATGCTGGGCGATCGCGCCCAGATCATCGGCGTCGACAGGCTCGACTACACCAAGGGCCTGCCGGAGCGGTTCCTCGCGTTCGAGCGGCTGCTCGAGGATTACGAGGAGCTGCGCGGCAAGGTGACCTTGCTGGAGATCGCCCCCGTCTCGCGCGCGGAGGTTGAGGAATACAAGGACATCAGGGCCCAGCTTGAAGGCATGACCGGCCATATCAACGGCCGCTTTTCCGAATATGACTGGACGCCGCTTCGCTATCTGAACCGGCCCTTCTCGCGGCGTTCGCTCGCGGGGCTCTATCGCGCCAGCAAGGTCGGTCTGGTCACGCCCCTGCGCGACGGGATGAACCTCGTCGCCAAGGAATATGTGGCGGCTCAGGATGATGAAGAGCCGGGCGTGCTGGTGCTGTCGCGTTTCGCGGGCGCGGCCCGGCAGATGCGCGAGGCGCTGATCGTCAACCCCTACGACATAAAGGGCGTGGCCGACGCGCTCAAGCGCGCGCTCGATATGCCGCTTGAGGAACGCAAGGAGCGCCATGCCAGCCTGAAGCAGGGCCTGATCCGGGAGGACGCGGCCCACTGGCGCGATAATTTCCTTCAGGCCCTCGCGGGCGAGGCTGTTTCCTGACTATAAAATAAAACAAAAAAGAACGAGGGGACGGGAAAATGAGGGGCACGGTCCTCGTCGGCGACGTTGGCGGCACCAATACGCGATTTGCGCTGGCGGACTGGACGGACGGACGGATCGAACTGCGCCATGCCGCCGCCTGGATGACGGTTCTGCACCCTGACCTGCCAACCGCGATCCGCACCTATCTTGCGCAGGCAGGCAACCCCGATCTTGCCGGGGCCGCCATGTGCGCCGCGGGCCCGGTGCTGGGCGAGGGCAGCAATGCTCATGTGCTGCTGACCAATTGTGCATGGGATGTGTCCGTCGCCACCATCGCGGACGCCACGGGCGTCATATCTCCCCTGCTCCTCAATGATTTCAGCGCCATTGCCTGGTCGATTCCAGCGCTGCGCCCTGACGATACCGTGCAGATCGGACCGGGCAGGGCGCGTCGCGGCCAGCCCATCGGCGCCCTTGGGGCCGGCACGGGGCTCGGCGTCGCCACGCTTGTTCCGGTTGATGACGATTTCCTCGTCCTGCCGGGTGAAGGCGGCCATGTCGATCTTGCCGCCACCAGCCCGCGCGAGATTTCGATCATCTTCCAGCTCATGCAGGAATATGGCCATGTTTCCGCCGAGCGCGTGCTTTCCGGTCCTGGTCTCGAAGCCCTCTACATGGCCATCGGCGCGATAGATGGCGCTTCGGGTGACACCATGGCGAAAGGCCGCCCGACTGCGCTCGACATCGCAAACCGCGCGCGCGCGGGTACCTGCCCGATCTCGGTCGAAGCCGTGCATCTGTTCTGCGGCTGGCTTGGGGCCTTCGCGGGCAATCTGGCGCTGACCATCGGCGCTGGCGGCGGCATCCATATCGCGGGCGGTATTGTGCCCGGCTGGGGCGACCTCTTCGAGGCGGGCTATTTCCGCCACCGGTTCGAGGCCAAGGGACGCTTCAAAACCTACCTTGAAAATATCCCCACTTTCGTGGTGCGGCGCGACAACCCGGCCCTGCTGGGCCTTGTCCATGCGGCCGCGCGGCACCAGCGGCAGACCGGTTAAAGCTTGCCGCCCAGCACCACACCCTCGCGGCGGGGATCGGCCGCGCCCTCCAATCCTTGCGGCGCCACGACAATCGCCTGAATGCCACTTGGCTGCTTCGTGATAACAACCTCATGGCCAAGCTGCTTGAGGGTCGGCTCCAGCGCGACGACGGAGGTGCCCTCCTCCAGTTCCAGCGGGCCATTCATGTCGACGACATGGGGAAGGTCGACCGCCTGCTGCACGCCCATATGCCAGTCTATCAGCGCGATCAGCATCTGGCTGACATAGCCGATGATGCGCATGCCGTTA
>JAATFR010000041.1 GCA_015655095.1 Hyphomicrobiales bacterium
CCGTCGACCTATGCCTCCATCCTGACCGTGCTGCGCGACCGGGGCTATGTTCATATGGACAAGAACCGCTTCATCCCGGACGACAAGGGGCGGCTGGTGACGGCGTTCCTTGAGAATTTCTTCGGCCGCTATGTCGAATACAGCTTCACCGCCGATCTGGAGGAAAAGCTCGACAAGATTTCGGCGGGCGAACTCAACTGGAAAGATGTGCTGCGCGAGTTCTGGAAAGATTTTTCCGGCGCAGTCGAGGGCATATCCGACCTGCGCGTGACGGCGGTGCTGGACACGCTCAACGAAGTGCTGGGCCACCATGTGTTCCCGGACAAGGGCGACGGTTCCGATCCGCGCAAGTGCCCCTCATGCGAGCACGGCCAGCTTTCACTGAAACTCGGCAAGTTCGGCGCCTTCATCGGCTGCTCGAACTATCCTGAATGCCGGTTCACCCGCCAGTTGACCGTGCCCGCGGACGGCGCGGAAACGCCGGGCGACCGGGTGATCGGCACCGATCCTGAATCGGGCAAGGAAATCGTGCTCAAGGCCGGGCGCTTCGGCCCCTATCTCCAGCTTGGCGAGGCCGCCAGCAAGGAGGACAAGCCCAAGCGCTCCGGCCTGCCCAAGGGCTGGCTGCCGTCCGAGATCGATCTGGAAAAGGCGATTGCCCTTCTCTCCCTGCCCCGCGATGTCGGCATTCACCCGGAAACGGGAAAACCGGTCAAGGCGGGCCTTGGGCGCTTTGGTCCCTTTGTCCAGCATGACGGGACCTATGCGAACCTTGAAAGCCCGGAGGAAGTCTTCACCGTAGGCCTCAACCGGGCGGTGACGGTACTGGCCGAAAAGAAGCTCAAGGGCGGCGGGGCCTCACGGCAGGCCAAGCCCATCAAGGAACTGGGCGAGCACCCCACGGCGGGCGGCCCCATCGGCCTTTATGCCGGGCGCTACGGCCCTTACGTCAAGCATGGCGACACCAACGCCACGCTGCCTAATGGCGCGGACCCGGCCTCCCTGACGCTTGAGGAAGCCGCAGCCCTGGTTGACGCCAAAGTAGCCAAGGGCGGCGGCAAGAAGCCGAAGAAGGCGGCCGCCAAAAAGGCCCCGGCGAAGAAAGCGACGGCGGCCAAGGCTGAAAAAACCGAGCCCGCCGCAAAAAAGACCACCAAACCCAAGGCCGGAGCAGCTAAAAAGGCCCCTGCAGCAAAGACAAAGGCCAAACCGGCGGCAAAGAAGCCCGCCGCGAAGAAAGCCGCCCCTAAAAAGAGTGTCGCATCCAGCGCATCCTCCGACGCAGCAGATTGAGACTGAGTGGCCAGAGAACCAAAAGTACCCGGCACGGCCCCCAAACGGGCAAAACCCAAAACCCCCAAGACAAAGGGGGCCGCGCCGAAAGTTGCGCCAAAAAACGAAAATGCGTTTTTTCCCTCGCGTGAGGAAATCCTCCAGTATGTGAAGGAAACGCCGGGCAAGGTCGGCAAGCGCGAGATTGCTCGCGCCTTCAATATCAAGGCCGGCGGCCGCATCCTGCTCAAGCGGCTCATCCGTGAACTGACCGATGAAGGCGCGCTGACCCGGAGCGAGGGCAGCAAAAAAATTATCCCCGCTGGCGAACTGCCCTCCATCACGGTGATCGAGATCACCCACCGCGACGCCGATGGCGAGCTGGTGGCAAAGCCCATCGACTGGGACAGTGAGGTCCCTGCCCCGCGCATCGTCGTCGCCCCCGAGAAGCCCCAGCGCAAGAGCGACAAGACCACGCCCGAGCCCCCTGCCGGGGTCGGCGACCGGGTGCTCGCCCGTCTGAGCCGGACGCGCGGCGAGGACAAGGATGATTTCGACTATGAGGCCCGGGTTATCAAGCGCGTCGGCCGGGGTGCCGAACGGGTGCTGGGCCTTTTCCGCGCGCAGGAGCGCGGCGGCCGCATCGAGCCGATCGACAAGCGCGTGCGCACCAGTTTTCAGGTTCAGGCTGGCGACATCGGAGAAGCCCGGGATGGCGATTTGGTTCTGGCCGAAACAATCCCCGGAAACCGCTTCGGCGCAGCGCGCGTGCGCGTCACCGACGTGTTCGGACGAGCCGATGACCAGACCTCGATTTCGCTGATCGCCATCCATGCGCAGGGCATCCCCGACCATTTCCCACAGAAAGTGATCGCGGAAGCCGAACGCGCGCCGCAGGCGAACGCCAGGGACCGCGAAGACCTGCGCGACCTGCCGCTCATCACCATCGATCCGCCGGATGCCCGCGACCATGACGACGCCGTATGGGCCATGCCTGACGACGATGCGAAGAACGAAGGCGGCCATATCGTCATCGTCGCCATCGCGGACGTGGCAGCCTATATCCGCCCCGGTTCCGCCATGGATGTCGAGGCCCGCAAGCGCGGCAATTCCGTGTACTTCCCTGACCGGGTGGTGCCGATGCTGCCGGAGCGCATCTCCAACGATCTGTGCTCGCTGCGGGAAGGCGAGGACCGGCCCTGCCTTGCCGTGCGTATGGTGTTCGACGCCCATGGCAACAAACGCGGCCACCGCTTTATCCGCGCGATCATGCGCTCGGCGGCAAAGCTGAGCTACGGTCAGGCCCAGCAGGCCTTTGACGGCACCCCGGACGAAGCCGCCACCCCGCTGATGGATACAGCGATCACCCCCTTGTGGAACGCCTACAAGACTGTCGCCGGGGCTCGCGACAAACGCGGACCGCTCGAACTCGACCTGCCTGAATTCAAGATCCAGCTCGATGAAAAAGGCCACATCAAGGGCGTGCGCCGGGCCGAGCGCTTTGAATCTATGCGCCTCATTGAGGAGTTCATGATTCAGGCCAATGTCTGCGCGGCGGAAACGCTGGAAGCCCGGCACACGGGCCTCATCTACCGCGTTCACGACACGCCCTCAGCAGAGAAAATCCGGGGATTATCCGAATTTCTGGCGACCCTCGACGTTCCTTTCGCCAAGGGGCAGATGGTCAAGCCTGAAAACTTCAACAAGGTGCTGCGCCAGCTCAAGGGTGGCGAGTTCGAACAGATGGCCTCCGACGTAGTGCTGCGCAGCCAGGCGCAGGCTGTCTATTCACCGGAAAATCTGGGCCATTTCGGGCTCAATCTGAGCCGTTATGCCCATTTCACCTCGCCTATCCGGCGTTATGCGGACCTGATCGTCCACCGCGCGCTGATAACCGGCCTCAAACTTGGCGCGGATGGGCTCGGCCCCCATGATCTGGAGGAACTCGTCGAGATCGCGGAGCATATTTCGGTGACCGAGCGGCGCGCCATGGTCGCCGAACGCGATTCGACCGACCGCTTCATCGCCTCATATCTGCAAAAAAACATCGGCGCGGAATTCCGGGGACGGATCGCCGGCGTCACCCGCTTCGGCCTGTTCGTCAAGCTGGAGGACACTGGCGCGGACGGAATTATCCCTATTTCGAGTCTTGGCACCGATTATTTTCATCACCATGAAAATCTGCACGCCCTGATCGGCGAGCGCTCCGGCCTGACATTCCGTCTGGGCTCTCCCGTTATCGTGCGGCTTGAGGAGGCCGTGCCGGTAACGGGCGGGCTTCGCTTCCAGTTGATCGAGGGCGGCATCAAGGGCAAGGCCCGCGGCGCCTCCAAACCGGGCAGCAGGACGAGCCTGCCAAGACAGCGGCGCTCGCCCACACCAGTCAAAAAAGCAGGAAAAGCGACAAGGACGCGAGGATAAGCCTAGAAAACAGGCAGTAGCGCGGCAACCTGCCACATTTTATAATAATTCCATATCTCCAATGTCTCATGCAATTAACAGGAGAGAACAATGCCAGCCAGCCTCAGCGACCAGCTCCCTCCCGCTCGCACGCCCATGCGCGCGTTGCGTGACCGTCAGGTCAGGCAGGCAATGACCCGGGGCTTCATGGGCCATTGTCCAAACTGCGGCAAGGGCAAGATCCTGAGGAATTACCTGAAGGTTGTCGATCATTGCTCCGTATGCGGTGAAGACTTCAGCCACCAGCGCGCGGATGATGCACCACCCTATTTCACCATCCTGATCGTCGGGCATGTCATCGTCCCATTGATGTTCTTTGTAGAGATTGAATATTCACCTTCCCTGCTTCTGTCCATGCTCGGCTGGCCAGCGCTGACAGCGCTGTGCTGTGTTGCATTGTTGCCCCGCGTCAAGGGCGCTGTTGTCGGCATGCAATGGGCCATGCGCATGCACGGCTTTGGCGGACCGACCATCGACTGATGATTCCATCTGCATGATCCAGAGCCGCAAAGCCCCCGCTTTGCTGCTCTTTTCATTTTCCATTCCAGCTCGAAAACTGGACAGCTTGAGCTTCGCGCGCCATCCTGAACCCAACAACGAATTAAAAAGGGAGAAGGATCGTGTCAGAATCCGGAAACAGCACTTTCGATGCGAAGGAATCACGTGGGCAGGAGCTGCGGGAAAAGAACACGCTTGCCGTCCGCCCCAGAGAAGCTGCCACCCTCATCATCGTGCGCCATGATGGCCCGCATCCGCGCATCCTGATGGGTCAGCGCCACGAAAATCATAAATTCATGCCGAACAAGTTTGTCTTTCCCGGCGGCCGTCTGGATGCGGCCGACACCCGCATCAAGGCGGTTGAAGACCTTTCGCCTGCAACTCTCGACCGGCTGATGAAGCGGATGCGCGGCAAGCCTTCGCCATCCCGCGCCCGGGCGCTGGCGCTGGCCGCGATCCGCGAGACCTTTGAGGAAACTGGCCTCGTTATCGGCGTCGCCGACTATGGCGCGCCGGAAAATCCGCCGCCCGGCGCCTGGACCCGCTTCGCGGCGACCGGCGTCCATCCGGCGCTCGACGACATCGACTTC
>JAATFR010000396.1 GCA_015655095.1 Hyphomicrobiales bacterium
GCTCAACCGCTTCTTCTCGCTCCATTACCTGTTCCCGTTCCTGATCTTCGGCGTCGTGATCCTTCATATCTGGGCGCTGCATGTGGTCGGCCAGAACAATCCGGCGGGCATTGAGCCCAAGGACGAGCAGGACACGGTGCCGTTCACGCCCTATGCGACCGTCAAGGACGGCTTCGGCATGGTGCTGTTCCTGATCCTTTTCGCCTATTTCGTGTTCTACAACCCGAACGGTCTGGGCGAGTCGGTCAACTATCTCGTCGCCAACCCGCTTTCGACCCCCTCTCACATCGTGCCTGAATGGTATCTGCTGCCATTCTACGCGATCCTGCGCGCGGTGCCCGACAAGCTCGGTGGCGTGGTGCTCATGTTCGGCGCCATCGCAGTGCTGTTCTTCCTGCCCTGGCTCGATACCTCCAAGGTTCGTTCGGCAAGGTTCCGTCCGCTGTTCAAGCAGTTTTTCTGGCTGCATGTGGTGGTCTGCCTCGCGCTTGGCTGGATCGGCGCGCAGGAGCCGGGCCGGGTGATCTACCAGTCGGCGCAGTCCATTGGCACCTATGCCAGCAACGATCTCGCGCAGACGGAAATCACGACCTTGCAGGCCCAGCCTGGCAATGCCGATGCGGACTACATCATCGAGCACCACATCGACAACAATGTGATGAGCTTTGAAGTGAAGAAGGTTGGCATCACGTTCGATGTGACCGATCTGGGACGCATCCTCGCGTTCTACTATTTCTTCCACTTCCTTGTTCTGTTCCCGCTGCTCGGCCTGATCGAGAAGACCAAGCCCCTGCCGGAAAGCATTTCGGCATCGGTGCTGGGTGCTCATGCGCCGTCCAAAGCGGCCTGAGGGAGAGTGATCCATGGATAGCAATATGATGATGATCTCATCTCCCCGCCGTTCCTTTGGCAAGGCGCTTGCCTCGCTTGCGATCCTTGCGGGGCTTGTGCTTGGCATGACCGGGCAGGTTTCGCCAGCCCGCGCGGCCGATGAGCCAGAGATCGAGACGATCAAATGGCCCTTCACCGGCGTGTTCGGCACCTATGACACGAACGCCCTGCGCCGGGGCTACAAGGTCTACAAGGAAGTCTGCTCAAACTGCCATTCGATGAACCTTCTCCACTTCCGAAACCTGTAGGATGAGGGCGGACCGCACTTCTCCGTGGCCCAGGTCAAGGCGCTTGCCGAGACCTATCAGGTTACGGACGGCCCGAACAAGGAAGGCGACATGTTCCAGCGCCCGGGCCTGCCGTCTGATCCGTTCCCGGCGCCCTATGCCAGTGAAGAGGCAGCCCGCGCCGCGCTCGGCGGCGCCCTGCCGCCCGATCTCTCCGTCATGGCCAAGGCGCTTGATGGCGGCCCCGATGGCATCCATTCGATCCTGACCGGTTACAAGGACGCGCCGGCGGGCTTCAAGCTTCAGGATGGCCTGCACTACAACACGGCTTTCCCGGGGAACCAGATCGCCATGCCGCCGCCGCTCGCCGACGGTCAGGTAGATTTCGCCGACGGTACGCCCAATACCGTGGAACAGATGTCGAAGGATGTTGCCCAGTTCCTGATGTGGGCCGCCGAGCCCAAGCTCGACCAGCGCCATCAGATGGGGTTCATGGTCCTGATTTATCTGGGTGTGCTCGCGGGCCTGCTCTATTTCGTCACTCGCAAGGTCTGGGCCGACCAGCACTAAGCCAGACTGGCTGGCACACAAGCTTTACGAAAAGGGCCTCCCCGGGAGGCCCTTTTTTGTGTTCCCGCCCCGAAACTTTGGTAGTGTCCGGCGGGTTTTGGTGAATTTCCCTCTGGGGGACGATTGCGATTATGGCGAAAACAGTTCTGGGTGTGATCGGTGGCAGTGGCGTCTATGCTTTCCCCGGTCTCAGGAACGACCGGTGGGCCAGGGTGGAGTCGCCGTGGGGCGAACCCTCCGACGAGCTCCATTTCGGCGAGCTGGACGGCGTGGAGATGGTTTTCCTGCCCCGCCATGGCCGTGGCCATCCTCATTCGCCCACCAGCATCAACTACCGCGCCAATATTGACGCGATGAAGCGGGCGGGCGTGACGGACATTATTTCGGTTTCGGCGGTCGGTTCGCTCAAGGAGGAACTGCCGCCGGGCACCTTCGTCATCGTCGACCAGTTCATAGACCGCAGCTTCGCCCGCGAAAAAAGCTTCTTCGGCGAGGGTCTCGTCGCCCATGTCTCGATGGCGCAGCCGGTCTGCCCGCGCCTCGGCGACCATATGGAAGCGGCCTGCAAGGAAAACGGCATCCGGCATGTCCGTGGCGGCACCTATCTGGTGATGGAGGGCCCGCAGTTTTCGAGCCTTGCCGAATCCGAGCTTTACCGGTCATGGGGCTGCTCGGTCATTGGCATGACCAATATGCCGGAGGCAAAGCTTGCCCGTGAAGCGGAGATTCCCTACGCAACCGTCGCCATGGTGACGGATTATGATTGCTGGCACGCCGACCACGCCCATGTGGAAGTGACCGATGTGATCCGCGTGCTTGAGGAGAACGCCGGTCATGCCCGGGCTCTGGTCGGCGCCGTCGCGCGCCGCATCGGGCCGGAACGCCAGCCTTCGCCGCTGGATACCGTGCTCGACACGGCACTCATCACTGCGCCGGAAAAGCGCGATCCGGCCCTGATCGCGAAGCTCGATGCGGTCGCAGGCCGCGTCCTCAAGGGGGCGTAAACGATATGAAGGCCAGAACATCGAAGGACATCAGCGACTATGTCCGCACGATCCCTGGCTATCCCAAGCCCGGCATCATGTTCCGCGACATCACCACGCTGTTGAGCGATCGCGACGGTTTCCGTGCCGCTGTTGACGGGCTGGTTGCCCTGCACGGGCATGTGA
>JAATFR010000030.1 GCA_015655095.1 Hyphomicrobiales bacterium
CGCGCATCGATCTGGATCGCTGCAAATCCGGCGGCGACGCACAGGGCGGCCAGCATTGCAGGTAACGCGGCCGTGACACGCCGCACCAGAAAGCACCCGAGGAAAATGGCCACCAGCAGAGCTGGCCCAGCCATGAATGGGGGTTCGAAAGGCAGGGCAAAATAGATCGCGATGCCCAATCCGACCAGTACCGGGGCCCAGAGAATCCATCGCGCCCGCTCGGCAGCCATTTCACGGCTGGCCCATATTATTATCCATAATAAATTTAATGGATTGTAAGAAAACACACCCCGCCTTGCCGGGGACGCGGCGCTCCCCCTCCATAGCAGTGCCATGTCCCCTCCATGGCTTCCCTGAAATGAACTTCCAGGGTTACGCTGCAACGCGGCAATATGCTAAGAACGAGTGTTCGACCCGCCTTGTCGCAGCGTTTTTGTCATAATTCCGGCCCCACCTGGTATCTCGCTTAAGAGCTTGCCAAGAAACGAGCCAAATGCCTATTCCTGGCAGCCCCTCACACGACATTATGAGCTGGTACCCGAAAAGATCATGACGCCCACGAAAAAGATTATCACCCGTTTTGCCCCCTCTCCGACCGGCTTTCTGCACATCGGTGGTGGTCGCACAGCGCTGTTCAACTGGCTGTTCGCCCGCAGGCATGGTGGTGATTTCAAGCTGCGCATAGAAGATACGGATCGTGAGCGCTCAACCGATGCCGCCATTTCTGCGATCTTCGAGGGATTGAAATGGCTTGGCCTTGAATGGGATGGCGAGCCTGTCTTCTAGTTTGCCCGCCAGGCGCGCCATCGCGAGGTGGTGGAGGAACTGCTGGCCAAAGGACAGGCCTATTATTGCTATGCCAGCCCCGAGGAGCTTGAGGAGATGCGAGCCCTTGCGCGCGCCGAAAATCGCGCCGTCCGCTATGACGGACGCTGGCGGGATCGGGATCCCTCTGAAGCCCCGGCCGGGGTCAAGCCCGTGGTCCGCTTCCGCGCGCCGCAGGAGGGGGAAACCATTGTCCGCGATCATGTTGTCGGGGATGTGCGTTTCGCCAATAACCAGCTTGATGATCTCGTTCTGCTACGCTCGGACGGCACGCCGACTTACAATCTGTCGGTGGTGGTTGATGACCATGACATGGGCATCACCCACATCATCCGGGGCGACGACCATCTGACCAATGCGGGCCGCCAGAGCCAGATTTATGCGGCGCTCGGCTGGACTCCGGCTGAGTTTGCTCATGTGCCGATGATTCTGGGCGGCGATGGCGCCAAGCTTTCCAAGCGGCACGGCGCGCTCGGCGTGGATGCCTACCGCGATATGGGTTATCTGCCGGAAGCCATGCGCAACTATCTAGCGCGGCTCGGCTGGAGCCATGGCGATGATGAGGTTTTCTCAACCGAACAGGCCATAAAATGGTTTGATCTTGCGCATCTGGGCCGCTCGCCCTCCCGGTTCGATTTCACCAAGCTTGAAAGTCTGAACGGCATTTATATCCGCCAGAGCGATGACAAGCGCCTGACGGATGAGGTGATTGAGCTGATGACCCGGCTACACGGCTGGAAAGTGGATGAGGACTTTGCCCGGAAATTGCTCGCGGCCATGCCGGGATTGAAGGAACGCGCCAAAACATTGATCGAAATCGGCCAGGCGGCCCAGTTCCTGCGGGCCCAGCGACCTATTCCCATAGACGAATCCGCCGCCAAACTTCTGGATGCGCAGGCGCGCGCCTTGCTCGGCCGCCTTTACCCCAGACTGGATGCAACCGGGAGCTGGAGCGCGGAAACGTTGGACGCCGTCGTGCGTTTTTTTGCCGAAGAAGAAAATTTGAAGCTTGGAAAAGTGGCTCAGCCCTTGCGTGCAGCGCTAACAGGCAGCACGGTATCGCCCGGCATTTTCGATGTGCTGGTGACGCTGGGACGAACGGAGTCACTGGACCGTATCAAGGATCAGGTCGCGTAACCGCAAGGGTCATACGCCAGTTAACGTAATATAGTCAGTAACCTTGTTGCTTGGCAGAACCGGCAAACGGCGCTTCCGGCAGGATATAGAGGATGGGATAGTAGCATGACCAAACTGGGATCTACCGGCGAGAAGAAAAGCGCCACCCTGTCGACGGATGGCAAGACTTACGAGTTTCCTGTCTATGAAGGCTCGGTCGGACCAAGCGTCATCGACATCTCGAAGCTTTATGGCCAGACCGGCCAGTTCACCTACGATCCCGGCTTCACCTCGACGGCGAGCTGTGAATCCCAGATCACCTTTATCGATGGCGATGAAGGCGTCCTGCTTTATCGCGGCTATCCGATTGAACAGCTTGCGGAGCACGGCAACTTCCTCGAAAGCTGCTTCCTGCTCCTTGAAGGCGAGTTGCCCTCGGCTGACGCCTACAAGAAATTCGAGAAGGCCATCACCTATCACACCATGGTGCATGAGCAGATGTCCTTCTTCCTGCGCGGATTCCGCAGGGACGCGCACCCCATGGCCATCGTCTGCGGCATGGTTGGCGCCATGTCGGCCTTCTATCACGACTCGACTGACATCAATGACGCCCGCCAGCGCGAAATCGCCAGCCACCGCCTGATCGCCAAGATTCCGACGATTGCCGCCATGGCGTTCAAATATTCCATGGGCCAGCCGCTTGTTTATCCGCGCAACGATCTCGATTATGCGGAAAATTTTCTTAACATGTGCTTTTCGGTTCCAGCCGAAAATTACAAGGTCAATCCGATCCTGGCCCGCGCCATGGACCGCATTTTCATTCTTCATGCGGATCATGAGCAGAACGCCTCGACCTCGACGGTGCGGCTTGCCGGCTCCTCGGGCGCCAATCCCTTCGCCTGTATTGCCGCGGGCATTGCCTGCCTCTGGGGTCCGGCACATGGCGGCGCGAACGAAGCGGCGCTCAACATGCTCTCGCAGATCGGCACCGTTGACCGCATTCCCGAATATGTCGCCAAGGCCAAGGACAAGAATGATCCGTTCCGCCTGATGGGTTTCGGACACCGCGTCTACAAGAATTATGATCCCCGCGCGCGCATCATGCAGAAGACCTGCCATGAAGTGCTCCAGACTCTCGGGATCAAGGACGACCCGCTTCTCGATGTGGCGCTGGAACTTGAGCGCATTGCCCTCAGCGATGAATATTTCATCGAAAAGAAGCTCTATCCGAACATCGATTTCTACTCAGGAATCACGCTGAAGGCGATGGGGTTCCCGACCACCATGTTCACCGTGCTGTTCGCCCTTGCCCGCACCGTCGGCTGGGTCGCCCAGTGGAATGAAATGATTCAGGATCCTGACCAGCGCATCGGCCGCCCGCGCCAGATCTATACCGGCGCGCCACGCCGCGATTATGTGGACATCGCCAAGCGCTGATACCAGGCTCAATCTTCGATAAATGGAAAAGGCGCCTTAACCGGCGCCTTTTTGTTTGTAGGCCATTGAATGAAGAAGGTTAAAGCAATCCCAGCGCTTCCAGCTCGGTGCGCAGTTCCGGTGGCATTTCGTCATCGTCTTCGGAACCGGGGGTAATGTCTGAAGGCGCATCTTTGGGATCGAGGTAACGCCAACCCTGGAAGGCACGGCGCTCGCGCCGCCGGGTCAGCACGATTTCGGGGTCGAGCACCAGGTGGCAGCGCCGAATGCCCTCCTCATCGACAAATGGCCGGATATCAAGCAATCGCTGACGGCAACGGATGATCCCCTTCATCACCCAGTAGAGCGAGCCGCCCTCCAGCAAATCATTCATCCGCGTCGGCACCATGCGCGTGGTGTGGAAAAGTTCCTGAGGTTGTTTCAGACGTTTCTTTTCAGCAAGACGGGCCTGTTGCCAGTCCCGCAGATCATCGACATCAGGCGCACCGACACACAGCTTGATCAGATGAAGCGTCAACAACCGCACTCCCGAACGTTTTACACTGGAAAGGGATTGTAGCTTCAGATTTCCTGCACGTCGATCACGCCCGGTACGGCTTTGATCGCACCCCTGATCTGGGGTGTTATCTTGTAGCCGCCGTCAAGCTTCAGTTCGATCTCCCGGCCGCCTTCACGCAGCAGTACCAGACGCACCAGCCCCCGGCCCCGATCAGACAGGCGCGCGCGCAAATGGGTGAGGGAGTGTTCATCCCCGATGAAGATGCGCAGGCCCGTCTCGGCCTGGGATGCGGCCTGATCCAGCGAAGTAACACTCTGAGCCCTCAGGCGGACCTCATCGCCATCCCGGTCGATTTCGACCGACATCAATACCGATTGCCCCGGCACCAGCAATTCGCGGGATGACGCCAGCACCTCGGAAAAGAGCACACATTCAAACTGACCCGACGCATCCGACAGATTGATGAACGCAAACGGGTTGCCTTTTTTCGACTTGCGCTCCTGCTTTGCGATCACCGTGCCCGCGATCTTCTCCGTCCGGTTGCCGCGTCGCGACAGCTCCATAAAGTTGACAGCACCTAGCCGCTTGAGATTTGTCTGGTAATCATCGAGCGGATGGCCCGAGAGATAAAAACCGATTGCATTGAACTCTTCGCTCAACCGCTCCATCGGCGCCCATGGAATGGTGTCGGATAATTCAAGGCCAGGTTGCCCCACCGTCTGCGTATCGCCGAACAGGCTTGATTGCTGACTCTCGCGATCCTGTGACGCCTGCGCCGAAAAGGCCAGAATACGGTCCACGGCCCTGATCAGGGCCGCACGGTTGGTGTGGAGACAATCGAGCGCGCCCGCCTTGATCAGATTTTCCAGCGCGCGCTTGTTCACGAAACGCGGATGAATGCGCCGGGCAAAATCCCCCACATCTCTGAACGGCCCGTCTGTCTCGCGCACCTCGACCAGATGATCCATGGCCTGACGGCCGACATTCTTGATCGCGGCCAGCGCATAGGGGATATCCCCGTTCACGACCGTGAATACGGCTTCTGAAACATTCACGCTCGGGGGCAGAATCTTGACCCCGATCTGGTGGGCGTCCTGCTTGAAGATATTCAGCTTGTCGGTATTGCCGAGATCGAGGCTCATGGAGGCGGCCAGAAACTCGACCGGATAATGGGCCTTGAGGAACGCCGTCTGATAGGCGACCAGCGCATAGGCGGCGGCATGCGACTTGTTGAAACCATAACCGGCGAACTTGTCCACCAGCTCAAAAATCTGGGCGGCCTGCGCCTTGTCGACGCCCTTCGCCACCGCGCCGGTCACGAAACGCTCCTTCTGCGCCTCCATTTCGGCCTTGATCTTCTTGCCCATAGCGCGCCGCAACAGATCGGCTTCGCCCAGCGAATAGCCGGACAGGATCTGCGCAATC
>JAATFR010000046.1 GCA_015655095.1 Hyphomicrobiales bacterium
ATCAGTGCGAGGTCGTGACCTTCACCGCCGATCTCGGACAGGGCGAGGAACTGGAGCCCGCCCGCAAGAAGGCCGAAATGCTCGGCATCAAGCAAATCTTTATCGAGGATCTGCGCGAGGAGTTCGTCCGCGATTACGTCTTTCCGATGTTCCGCGCCAATGCGCTCTATGAAGGCGTCTATCTGCTCGGCACCTCCATCGCCCGGCCCCTGATCGCCAGGCGGCAGATCGAGATCGCGCGCGCGACCGGCGCCGACGCCGTGTGCCATGGCGCCACGGGCAAGGGCAACGATCAGGTCCGCTTCGAGCTTTCCTATTATTCGCTGAACCCCGAGATCAAGGTGATTGCGCCCTGGCGTGAATGGGACCTGACCTCGCGCACGAAGCTGCTCGAATTTGCGGAGAAGAACCAGATTCCGATCGCCAAGGACAAGCGCGGCGAAGCCCCCTTCTCGGTCGACGCGAACCTGCTGCACACCTCCTCGGAGGGCAAGGCGCTGGAAGATCCCTCGCTCGAAGCGCCGGATTTCGTGTATCAGCGCACGATTTCGCCCGAGGATGCGCCAGACAAGGCGACCTACATCGAAGTCGGCTTTGAAAAGGGCGACGCCGTTTCCATCGACGGCGAAAGGCTCTCCCCCGCCATGCTGCTGACGAAGCTCAATGAGCTCGGCGGCAAGAACGGCATCGGCCGCCTTGATCTCGTTGAAAACCGTTTCGTCGGCATGAAATCGCGCGGTATCTACGAAACGCCGGGCGGCACAATTCTGCTCAGCGCCCATCGCGGCATCGAGTCGATCACGCTCGACCGGGGCGCAGCCCATCTCAAGGACGAGTTGATGCCGCGCTATGCGGAACTCATCTACAACGGCCTGTGGTGGAGTCCGGAGCGCGAAATGCTTCAGGCCCTGATCGACAAGAGCCAGGAAATGGTGACCGGCAGCGTGCGCCTGAAGCTCTACAAGGGCAATGTCTCCGTTGTTGGCCGCAGTTCGCCCTATACGCTCTACTCCATGGCGCACGTCACCTTTGAGGAAGACGCGGGCGCCTATGACCAGCAGGACGCCAACGGCTTCATCAAGCTCAATGCGCTGCGGCTGCGGCTGCTCAGTGCCCGGAACAATCGCATCAGATAATCAGTAAAATCAAACGGGGTAAGGTCTAACATGCGTATCGAAGCCATTCCGGTCGGCAAAAACCCGCCGCACGACGTGAACGTGATCATCGAGGTGCCCCACGGCGGCTACCCGGTGAAATATGAAATGGACAAGGCCTCGGGCACCTTGTTCGTCGACCGTTTCCTGCATACCGCCATGCAGTATCCATGCAATTACGGTTTCATTCCCCATACCCTGTCGCAGGACGGCGACCCCGTGGACGTGCTGGTTGTGAGCCGCATTCCGGTAGTGCCGGGCGCCGTCATCCGCGCGCGCCCCGTTGGCGTGTTGCTGATGAGCGATGAAGCAGGCCAAGACGAGAAAATCCTCGCCGTGCCGGTCGAGAAGCTGAACCCCTATTACAAGAACGTTCACAACTACACCGACCTGCCTGAAATCCTGATCAAGCGCATCGCCCACTTCTTCGAACACTACAAGGATCTTGAAGAGGGGAAATGGGTGAAGGTCGATCGCTGGGGCGATACGGCGGAAGCCGAGAAGCTGATCCTTGCCGGGATCGAGGCTGAGAAGGCCGCCAAGGCGACAAAATAATCCATTCGCCGATTTTCATGTCGGCGCCTGCGCGCCGGCGCCGACATGATGAATCGCGTCCGCGCTTACTGGGGACCCATCACCTGAGAAGCGATGTCGCGTGCGAATTTCTGCCCGTTGACGGCATTGACCATCACGACCAGACCCGCACAGCGAGCCGGGTCTGCCACGATCAGGCTTGAATAGCCTTCGCTGCGGTCCTGCTGCCACAGCAGCGAGCCATGAGAGCCCGTCATCACATTGATGCCAAGACCCCGCCGGAGCGGGCCATTATTGCCCGGCTCGCGCTCCGCCAGCATGCGATCACGCATCCGGGGCCCGGCGATGGTTCCCTCCATGAAGGCGACGGCGAAACGCGCCATATCTCCCGCCGTCGTGTGGAACGCAGCGCCTCCCACATTCTTCTGCAAGGTGAAAAGCGGTATCTGGAGTCTCAGCAGAGGGGCTGCGACCAGACAACCGATCAGCGTCAGCATGATGAATTTGCCGAATACCGGGGCCGCTGGCGCGCCCAGACGCCGCCTTTTGGGCGCGGCGATGCCAAGCAGGCGCGCCACGACATCAAGACCAGCCACAATCAGGAAAACACTCAGCACATAGCCAAGACCGCCCACCGCCGTCGCCAGCAGGAAACGCCCGCCACCCGCCAGCACCGTGCAGAGCACGGCAAACAGCAGCGCAGCGCCAAACGACAATGCGACGTGGCGGAACGCAATCCTTCCTGGTCCATAAAGCGCCTGACGCAGCAGCGCGACGGCCGCCAGAATGAGGAAGAAGGCAAAGGCGAACGGCAGACCGAAGATGGCCACGATGGACGAAAGCGGCGCATGGCCACGGGCATCGAGACCGGAACTTGCGTTGAAGCCGGATGCCGCCATGCCGAGCGGTGCGAACAACCGTTTCTGCATGAATGCGGGAAATGACATTCCCGTCATCAGGCCAAGTTCTGTACTCAAATAATCTTTTGGCAGATCAGGTTCGGACTCAAACCGCAGCAGCACCGTTTCACCCAATCGCTGCAACAGGATGGATTGCAGCGTCTTCAGCCGTTCAGGCGGCACCTGCCATAAAATCTGGCGCAGGGTGAGTTGCCGCATGTCGTTCGGCAGACCCGGCGGCACGCCTGCGCTTTCCGCAAGCGGCGCATCGAGAAACAGCAGCTTGTCGCGCGCCATGCTCATGGCGGCATAGGCGGTCAGCATCGCGCCGAAACCATCGCTGCGAAACCGGGTGTCCGGCTCGACCGCGCCATCCGAAATATTCGACAGCTCGCCATAAGCGCCTTGCCAGACCAGCTTGCAGCCGGAGATGACGGCAAGGGATGCGCCCGGCAACCGGCGCGCCTTAAGCTCGGCTGGCACATACTCCTCCAGCGCCCGCGCCATTGTCCCGGCAGGCCATTCAACCATGCCACCCTGCCCGGGCTGTGTGCCGGCAACCGCCGCCATCGGCGCAAGCACAGCCAGAGCGATGGCGGCCGCCGCGAGAACAACGGCGCCTCGAACGGAAAACCGGCTAAAGAACGGCATCGAGGGGAAGTCGCGGAATCTGGAGACGCAAGCCCAGCGCCTCGATCCGCCCAATGTTTTCAGGCTCAAGCGGACCTTTCTCTGCGGCATCAAGCAGACCGATCAGCTCCCCGCGATTCTTGGAACCCACCACCAGCGTCTCGACGCCCTCGATCGCCAGCGCATAGCGATGCGCGATGATGGCCGGGTCTTCGCCCAGCTCCCGGCAGAGCTCGCGGAAAGATGCTGCCCGGGCATAATCCTTCGCCTCGGGGCTCCCCGGCGCTTCATCCCGATCAAGCGCGCTGGTGAGCGCGCCCGCCTGCACGGCCCGGATGCCCATCACGCCCACCCCATTATTCTGGGCGGTACGGATGATATTGCGTGGCTCCGGCGGTTCTTCATAAAGGCGCATCCCGCCAGCCGAATCCAGAAGGTTCGCCACCACCTGCACCACGGCCGGACGAGGCTCCTCGCGCAGCGCCTGCATGATCGAGATCGGCAATCCCGTGCCCGTGATCCCCCAGTCGCCGATCAGGCCCCTTGCCTTGAGCGCCTCGAAAGCGGGGATAACCGATTCGACATAGAGCGACCAGGGAATGGCGCTGCGGCGCGTGATATCCGGGGCATCCTCGTAAACATAGCCGTCGGGATAGATGTTGGAATGCAGGATATATAGATCGACATGGCTGCGGTCCATGGCATCAAGGCTGCGCAGGAGCGAGCTTTCCATGCGCCCCGCCACATCATCGGCATGGGCCAGCCCGAGCATGCATTTGGTGGTCACGCGCACATGCTCCGGCCAGCCGCCGGCAAAGGCCGCGCCCGCCGCCGCCTCGGCCTCGCCACGCCCATAGGCCGGCGCAAGGTCGATCAGGTTGACGCCGCGCTCGACAGCCAGCCGCAACGTGGCGATTGCTTCGTCGCGGCCGGTCTGGCCCCAGACCTGACCGATTCCGCCGCCACCCATCGCAAGGAGGCTCGTGGGCCATAACCCGCCAAGCATGTGTGTTTTCATGAGAGGCCCTGCATCTCCTCTGGCAAGGCAAGGCCTTGCTGACGGCAGGCCGCCACGAGCGTGTTGCGCAACAGGCAGGCGATGGTCATAGGGCCGACGCCACCCGGAACCGGGGTAATGGCGCCCGCCACCTTCTTTGCCTCATCAAAGGCCACATCACCGACAAGGCGCGTCTGGCCCTCGCCTTTTTCCGGCGCATCGACGCGATTGATGCCGACATCGATGACCACCGCGCCCGGCTTGATCCAGTCGCCCCGCACCATGCCGGGACGGCCGACAGCCGCCACCAGCAGATCGGCCTGACGGCAGATGCCGGCCAGATCGCGGCTGCGGGAATGGGCGATGGTGACGGTACAGTTTTCCGCAAGCAGCAATTGCGCAACGGGCTTGCCAACAAGGTTCGAACGGCCGATCACCACGGCGTTCGCCCCCGCGAGCGTACCGCCGGGCAAAAGAGACTCAGCGCTTTTCGCAAGGATCAAACAACCGAGCGGGGTGCATGAAACCATGCCGGGAAGGCCGCTCGCCAGCCGCCCCGCGCTCACGGGATGAAGCCCGTCCACATCCTTGTCGGGACTGATCGTGTCAATCACCGCCTGTTGGGAAATCTGGGATGGCACCGGGAACTGTACGAGAATGCCGTTGACCGCCGGATCGGCATTAAGTTCGCGGACCCTGGCCAGCAGGTCTGCCTCGCTGGTGTCCTCGGGCATCTTGTATTCATAGGAATTCATGCCGACCTCGACGGTCTGCACGCCCTTGAGGCGGACATAGACCTCGCTTGCCGGGTCATGCCCCACAAGCACGACGGCAAGGCCGGGCGTAAGGCCATGTCCAGTCTTCAATTCAGTCACCGCGCGCGCAATTTTAGCTCGCAAATCGGCGGCGACCGCTTTTCCATCGATGATTTTCGCCTGGACGGCTTCGGACATGAGGCACCCTGTTTACCGAGACTTGAATGCCCAGGCGCGCGGCTCGAATGACCCCCCGCGCTCCCCGATGGTTATGCCCATCCCGTCTCGCCAGTTACGCAAGGCCCGAGCAATACATCAGGAATCTAGCCCAGCGGCAAGCCGGAGAGCCAGTCCGTCAACTGCTTTTGCAGGAGAGTGAGGTCGCCGCGCACCAGTACGGTCTTCAGCCGGGCCGTGTCGCCCGCGACAATCCCGAAGCGGCTTGCCGGTATTTTCAGAGCTCTGGAAAGCAGCCGGACCACGCCTTCATTGGCCTTGCCCTTTTCCGGAGGTTCATTGACCCTGACCTTGAGGAACGCCCGGTCCGCGCCGTCATGCCCCAGCCCCTCGATCCGGGCCGCCCCGCCGCGCGGAGTCGCCCTCACCATGAGGAACATGCCGTCCGCCGCGGGCCGCAAGGGCAGGTCGGCCAAATTCAGTTGCCGGCCTGCAGGGAACCGTAGATTTCCCACAGCAGGTTCTGGATGAAATAAAGCCCCAGAATCAGCACCACCGGCGAGAGATCAATGCCGCCCAGATCCGGCAGAACGCGGCGGATGCGCGACAGGGCCGGCTACGTCATCCGGTAGAGCACATCGACGACGGTATAAACGAACCGGTTGTTGGTGTTGATCACGTTGAAGGCGATAAGCCAGCTGAGCACGGCACTGATGATCACCACCCATGTATAGATCTGGATGATCTGGGTAATCAGAATCAAAAGAGAATACATGCTGTTCTTCCCGGCCTCTGGTCCATGCCGGAGAACCGGCAAATTCTTCGGAAGGCCTCAAGCCCGCCGTGGGCACCATCTAACCGACGCCGCAGGAGCTGTGCAAGAGCCTCGGGCGGAACCGCCCGCCCTGACCCCTCCAGTCTCTTGACAGGCCGTGCGCCCCCCCATATCAACACAGGACTTGAAGGCCCCCTGCGGGTCCTCGGGGCCGTAGCTCAGATGGGAGAGCGCTGCAATCGCACTGCAGAGGTCAGGGGTTCGATTCCCCTCGGCTCCACCAAATTCTTATTGATTCCATTGGGAAATTTCTGGAGAGCCAAAACCTGCCAATGTTCTTCTACAAGCGCGTAATAAATGCTGCCATTCCGAACTGTCAGCCCTTTTCTGCCTCCCGAGCAATGGTACGCCGTTCAAAAAATGCCGTCATTGCAGATGTGGGAAAAACCACGAGCCGCAAGAGAAGCCACCATAGATAGAGTCCACTCGAACTGTTCAAAGAATCCGAGGAAATCAGCCCGTGTGCGATGTTGTTTCGGAGGTTTGGACCGGTTCGACCGGACAACAGCGATTGAAGATCAAAAGTAAACGCCGCACCGAGCGTCTTCTTGAGCCGTTCATTCCCAAAAATACGTTCGATTGACCAAACCTCTTCAATGCCGTCCTGATTCACGTTTCTTGGGACCTCGCCTGCCTGTTCGATGAGGTAACGCAGTCCATTTTCAGCTTGTGGCACGAAGATATGCAGCGCGGTGGACAAGTCCCCCCGAAAACCATCAGCGATGGCTTTCGCGAACAAGGGCAATCGGCCTTTGGGAATGAACCTGCTATCCGCTATGAAGCTTTCGATCTCTTTTTCGCTCACATCGTGTTCGCTCAAAATCATTTGAACGGCGGGCATAAGCGATCCCGTAGCCACGATTTCGCGGCTGAAAAACACATTCTGTTCGATGAACCCTTGAACAGCCGCCTCGCGCTCATTTTCATCCGACGATGAAATGCTTGGCCTTCGCCCAATTTTGCGACCAGTTTCATCGTAGATGTCCGCGTCGATGTGTGCGTGCAAAGGCGCGTCCTCAAGCTGCTTCAACGTCAATTCCCGAATGACGACAGGATCGATGGGCTGCCCAAATATTACCAATTGGCAAAGGGCATCGTCGAGTGACAAACCCTTGAATGCAGATTCGGCCTGTTCGGCCATCAGACGAATATCGATTTCATGGGTGACGCTCGTCATTTCATCGCACATCTTCTTTCCCGCGATGGCAAGATACCGCTGCACTTCTGGAATGCGAGCGCGAAGAGATGGGCGTTCGCGAAAGGCACGAACCGCATCTTCCCAAAAGCCATGTGCGCTCATGAAAGACCTGCGGACTTCGTGCGATTCAGCCTCTTGAACATATGTTTCTGAGGATGCGACGCGGGCCGCTTCCTCTGCTGCCTTGTCCTTGCTCAACTTCAACAGCTTGGCTTGTACGTCGAAGTAAGTTCGTGCGCGCCCGAAGTCATTGTCCGCGCATGATTTCGCTGCGATGCGACCAGCGATTCCTGCAAGTGCAGGAAAATCGCCAAACCGGAATTCAGCAAGAAGTTTGAGTACCCTGCTGGTGAAAAAAGATGGATCATCGCCATTATAATAACGCACTCGCATTTCAAGATGTGCAAGCACAGTCCTTGACAGTCTACCCTTTGCGTCGATCTGTCGGGCAAGGCGCAACCCGCGTTCGTACCTTTCCATGCAGGCAGGCCAGTGTTCCAGGTCTTCCAATCGCGAACCGGACTCGATGTAGGCGGCTACCGCAATGTGTGCGGCTTTGAAATCCCTGCGCTGCAGCCAGAGAATGTCGCCCACCCGCGCCCGAAATTCAGGATCGGCGACAGTATTCAGCGTGCCGCAGATCGCATCTAGCTCATTCTCGGAAAGGTCGGCCGAAATTTGGCTTTGATGCTCGTCTGCTTGCAGCATCGGCCCAAATGGCTCCGGTTTGCTTGCCATAAAAGGGTAATGAAATATCTGCGTAAGTAGCGACCACCCAGTACCCGGCTGCTCCTCAGCCTTGCTGCAGAAGGCGGTAAAAAATCTATAGGCTTCTTTTTTCTCGACGCCTTCGATCACGGTAGAGATGGAGGCTGCATCGGGAAGGATTGCTTTGCTTTCAGCCAAGGACCCCATCCCCTTTTATATTTCAGTTTCATCGAATCGGTTGATCGGAACCTATTTTAGCCGGTAGTTGCCTGTTTTGGCCGTCCTTTTATCTGGCC
>JAATFR010000332.1 GCA_015655095.1 Hyphomicrobiales bacterium
CCTGCACATCCTGCGCGGCGTCATCAATGTCGCGGTCCAGCGTAAACTGCAATATGATGCGGCTGATGCCGAAGGAGCTGGACGAGGTCATCGTCTCCAGCGACGAGATCTGCCCGAATTGCCGCTCCAGCGAGGCGGTGACGAGCGATGCCATCGTGTCCGGGCTTGCGCCGGGCAACTGGGTTGTCACCTGAATGGTGGGGAAATCGACCTGCGGCAGAGAGGAGATCGCCAATCCCCGATAACCCAGCAGGCCTGCGAGCAAAATCGCGATCGCCAGTAGAGATGTTGCAATCGGACGCTCGATAAAGGGGCCGGAAACGCTCATGGCGCGTCCGTCGCTGTGGGCTTAACCTGATCGCCCAGGGATATTTTGCTGCCCTCCTTCAACTGGGCAAACCCGGTGACGACGATTTTCTGTCCCGCTGTCACTCCTCCGCCAAGCACGGCCTGCGCATCATCGGATTGCAGCAGGGTTACGTTCTGCTGCGTGACGGTGTTGTCGGCCTTGATGACAAAGACATAGGGGCCATTCGCGCCCTGCTGAACGGCGGCCGAGGGCGTCACCAGCGCCTTTTCAAGCGTCTTCAACCGCAGCCGCACATTGACGAAGGCCCCAGGCCAGAGTTTATCTTCAAGATTGGGAAAGGTGGCTTTCAGTTTCAGTGTGCCCGTGGCCTGATCGATCTCATTATCAACCACCGCCAGTACGCCCGTGTCGAGCACACTCGTCCCGTCACCGCCAATCGCTTTCGCCGTCACCACACCTGCTCTGGTCGCAGCAATAACCTCCATAAGCTGCTGCTGCGGCAGGGTAAAAACGATAGAAATCGGTTTTGTCTGGGTCACGACGACGATGCCGGTCGTATCTCCGGAACTCACCAGATTGCCCTCGTCCACCAGCCGCACACCTGTGCGGCCATCGATGGGGGAAACAATGGTGCAATAATCCAGCGTCGCCTTCGCGCTCTCGATGGCGGCCTGATCCGATTGCAGTTGCGCGCGATACTGGGCTACGGTCGATTTCTGCGTATCGGCCTGTTGATGCGATGAATAGTTGGTGCGGGCAAGTTCCTCATAGCGCGCGAGATCGCGGATGGCGTTCTCAAGCAGCGCCTGATCCTGCGCCTTCTTCGCGACCGCCTGATCATAGGTTGCCTGAAAGGTTGCCTTGTCGATCAGCGCGAGCACGTCGCCCTTTTTAACTTCCTGCCCTTCGACGAAAGGCACCTTGACCAGTTGTCCGCTGACCTGAGCCCTCACTGTCACTGTCTTGTAGGCCTGCACAGTGCCGACCCCTTGCGCATAGACGGGCACATCAGCGACCACCACCTCGCCCGCGACCACGGGAATCGCCTCGTCTCCCGTGAAGCCGGTCTTGCTACTGCCATGGCGCAGGACGAACCAGAGAACCAGCCCGGCCGCAATGACGATGATGCCGATCAGAAGTCCTCTGCGGGATTTGCGTGGCGGGTTATGAGGCAAGTTCGTCATGAGGCTTTCCGGTCACTTGGCGCTGATCTGGGTTGGCTCGGTCCAGCCGCCGCCCAGCGCCTGGAACAGGCTCACGACGGCATTGATGCGCGACAGCCGGACCTGGGCAAGCGCGTCCCGGTCCGAAAAAAGAGTCTGCTCGGCGTTGAGAACATCTGTGATGTCGACCACGCCCACCCGCAACTGCGCCTGCGCGATGTCATAGGCGCGCTGCGCGGAGGCAACGACAAGTTCCTGCTGCTGTTCCTGCTCGGTGGAGCGCCGGATAGAGGCCAGAGCATTGTCCACATCGGAAAAAGCGGAAAGAATGGTTTTCTGATAGGTCGCCAGCAATTCGCGATAGGCGGCCTTGTTGACCTCAAGCTGCCCCTGCAACGAGAAACCCTCAAACAGAGGCTGAGTCAGGCCAGAGGTCAAAGTGTAGAAAAAGCCGCCGGGCGTGAAGAGTTGATTCAGGGCAGAGCTTTGATAGCCGCTCGCCGCCGTCAGGGTGATATTTGGAAACATGGCGGCACGGGCCACCTGCACATTGGCCCGCGCGGCAGAAAGATTCGCCTCCGCCTCGCGCACATCGGGCCGTCGCGCCAGAAGCTCGGAGGGCAGACCCGGCGCCACCACAGGCGTTTTCAGTCCGGCCAGCGTGCCGCCAGTCACTTGCACCTCTTCCGGAGAATGGCCTGTCAGGATGGCCAGTGCATTGATGTTCTGGGTCAGCTCAAGCTCCAGCGGCGGAATTGAAGCCCACTGCTGCGCCACGATCGTCTGCTGGTTGGCCCGCTCCAGCTCCGTCCCCACGCCTACCTTGATGCGGCCATTGATGACATCAAGCGTCTGCTGGGCGATTCTGAGGTTATCGCGGGCCAGCGCCAACCGGTCCTGTGCCGCAAGAATGGCAAAATAAGTTGTCGCCGTGCTCGTGGTGGCCGTCAGCGCCACGGTTTCCTTGTCATACCGGCTGGCAAGAGCGCTCTGACGGGCAGATTCGAGCGCCGCCCGGTTGCCACCCCATAAGTCCAGCTCATAGCTTGCGGTCAGACCCGCGTTATAGCTGTTGGAAATCCGCGAACTGCCGCCCCCAAAACTGTCGTACACCCCTGAAGAATCTGAACCACCCGTGGCGCTGCGCGCCCGCTCGGCCTGCCCACTGGCGGAAAGCGAGGGGTAAAGCGAGGAACCTGAAACCTTGATCTGGGCGTCTGCCTGCTCGATTCGGGCAATGGCGGCGGCAATATCGAGGTTGGAATCCTGCGTTTGCGCCATCAGCCGGTCGAGTTCCGGCGAACCGAAGCCCTGCCACCAGTCCAGACCGGGCCAGACAGCGGCCATGGCGGGCGTAGCCTCCTTGAAGCTGACAGGAGCCGATACCTTGGGATCCGGCACATTGGGTGAGAGCGTACAGGCAGCCACCGTCAAAAACAGGGCCGAGGCACCCAGAACCCGGCCCGGAGCCTTGAAACAGCGATAGCCTGCCAACAATCGTCCATCCGCCCTTGAATACGCCCCCGGGTCCAGACCCCCTGAGAAAACGACCAACACCGCGATACCATGAGCCTATAAACGGTCCCGCGCCGGAATTCCGTTGGGCTACCCGATATTTTCATCCCAGACCATAACTGAATTGCTGTCCAGGCGCTCGCCAGAGGATTATGGAACCTCAAAAAGAACGAGTGCCTGCCCAGCCCCGACCTGCTCGCCCTCCACGACCGTTACCGAGTCGATGACTGCGTCCGCCGCGGCGAGCAAGGTCTGCTCCATCTTCATCGCCTCCATCACGATGAGCGGCGCGCCGCGCGCTACCTGCGCACCCGCCTGCGCCAACACCTGAATGACCTTGCCCGGCATCGGGGCCTTGAGAGCACCCTCGCCGACGTCTCCAGCCACATCCACATCGAGCGGATCGACCGGCACGAACTCGCGTGCGATCCCGCCATGAACGAGAATAAAACCCCGGTCTCGCGGTACACAGGCCGCATGCAGGCTGCATCCTGCAATGACTGCGCGGACCTCGCCATCCTCTCCGATCTCACAGATATCCCCGCTTTCCGGGGCAAGCTCAAGGGAAAGAGCTTCCCCGTCACATGAAAATTTCGCAATCTCGGTGCGGGCACCTCCCAGCGTCCAGCCGTCATTCGCAGACCACGGAGAATCGGGCTCGGCGGTCGCCGCCTGTACCGCTTGCAGTTTGTCGCCGCGGAGTGTCCGGTAGACCTCTGCGGCAAGCTTGAGCACGCCGGAACCCGGTTCAGCCGGAGGAACCAGTGCGTCCATATGGCGCTCGATAAAGTCTGTATCGATCTCGCCTGCGATAAAGGCCTCATGGCTCATCACCTGCGCAAGAAAGGCGAGATTGGTTTTGGGCCCCGCTATTTCCATGGAAGACAGGAAATTCCGTAAGCGGCCGATAGCCTGCTCACGCATCGGCGCATGGGCGATGACCTTGCCGATCATGGGGTCATAGAACATGCTGACCTTATCGCCTTCACGCACACCCATGTCCATGCGCACATCGAGCATATGATCAGGTGCCCTTAAACGCAGCAGACGACCGGTCGAGGGCAGGAAATTGTTCTGCGGGTCCTCGGCATAAAGCCGTACTTCCACGGCATGACCATCGAGACAAATCTGCTCCTGCGTCAGCGGCAGCGGTTCACCAGCCGCGACGCGCAACTGCCATTCCACCAGATCAATCCCGGTTATCGCCTCGGTGACTGGATGCTCCACCTGAAGACGCGTGTTCATTTCCATGAACCAGAATGCATCGCGCCTGAGTCCATCACTTGAGTCCGCGATGAACTCCACCGTGCCCGCGCCACGATAGCCCACCGCCTTTGCAGCGGCGATGGCAGCCTCTCCCATGGCCCGGCGCATCTCGGGCGGCATACCCGGCGCGGGCGCCTCCTCGATCACTTTCTGATGACGCCGCTGCAGAGAGCAATCGCGCTCATGCAGCGCCACCGCATGGCCCTGCCCATCGGCAAAAACCTGAATTTCCACATGCCGGGGGCTCGAGACATATTTTTCGATCAAGACCCGCCCATCGCCGAATGCGGCGGTTGCCTCGCGTTGTGCGGCCGCCAGCGCCCCGGCGAAATCAGCTGCCGCCTCGACCTTGCGCATCCCCTTGCCACCGCCGCCTGCAACCGCCTTGATCAGTACCGGATAACCGATTTTAGCCGCCGCTTCTGCAAGAAAGACCATGTCCTGATTTTCACCATGATAGCCTGGCACTACAGGCACCCCGGCTTTCTCCATCAGCACCTTGGCCGCGTCTTTCAGACCCATGGCGCGAATGGCGTCCGCAGGTGGACCGATAAAAACAAGGCCCGCCTTTTCGCACGCCTCGGCGAATGCCGCATTCTCAGAAAGGAAGCCATAGCCCGGATGTATGGCATCCGCCCCGGCGCGCCCGGCTACATCTATGATCGCGTCCCCGCGTAGATAGCTTTCCCCGGCTGGCGCTCCACCGATATGCCAGGCCTCATCAGCAGCAGCCACATGATAGGCGTCCCTGTCTGCATCCGAATAGACTGCCACGGTTTTCAGGCCCATCGAACACGCTGTGCGGATGATGCGAACGGCGATCTCACCGCGATTGGCAATCAGAAGTGTACGGAACATAGGCGCAACTCACATCCTGAAAACGCCGAAGACCGTTTCTGGCACAGGCGCGTTGAGCGTCGTTGAAAAGGCGAGCGCCAGCACGCGGCGCGTTTCTGAAGGCGTGATGATGCCATCGTCCCAGAGCCGGGCGGTGGCGTAATAGGGATGTCCTTCCTCGTCATAGCGCGCGCGGATCGGCGTATTGAAGGTGGCCTCTTCATCCGCGCTCCACTCTTCGCCGCGCGCCTCCATGCCTTCGCGCTTCACCGTGGCAAGCACGCTTGCGGCCTGCTCGCCGCCCATTACGGAAATCCGGGCATTGGGCCATGTGAACAGGAAGCGCGGCGAATAGGCCCGCCCGCACATGCCGTAATTGCCCGCGCCATAGGAGCCGCCAATGATCAGCGTGATCTTGGGCACGTTGGCGCTCGCCACCGCGGTCACGAGCTTGGCCCCATCCTTGGCTATACCGCCCATTTCATATTCGCGCCCAACCATGAAACCGGAAATGTTCTGGAGAAACAGCAGCGGAATGCGCCGCTGACAGCACAACTCAATGAAGTGAGCACCCTTGAGTGCGGATTCCGAAAAAAGGATGCCATTATTCGCGATCACACCGACCGGCATCCCGTGAATATGGGCAAAGCCGGTCACCAGCGTGGTTCCGTAAAGCTGCTTGAACTCTGTGAAATCTGAACCGTCAACCAGTCGCGCGATCACCTCGCGCACGTCATATTGCACTGACAATGAGGAGGGAATGATGCCGTCAAGTTCACCCGCGTCGTAAAGCGGGGCTCGGGGCTCGGTCAGCGGCACATCGATAATTTTTTTCCGGTTCAGCGTGCCTGCGATCTGGCGCGCCAGCGCCAGCGCATGGCTGTCGTCCATCGCATAATGGTCCGTCACGCCCGATTTGCGTGAATGCACGTCCGCACCGCCCAGATCTTCCGCCGTGACAATTTCGCCGGTGGCGGCCTTGACCAGAGGCGGCCCGCCCAGAAAGATCGTGCCTTGCTTGCGCACGATGATGGTTTCATCAGACATGGCGGGAACATAGGCGCCGCCCGCCGTGCAGGAGCCCATGACCACGGCGATCTGGGGAATGCCCTTTCCCGACATGCGTGCCTGATTATAGAATATGCGGCCGAAATGATCGCGGTCGGGGAAAATATCGGCCTGGTTCGGCAGGTTCGCACCGCCTGAATCAACCAGATAGAAGCACGGCAGATTGTTTTCGAGTGCGATTTCCTGCGCGCGCAGATGCTTCTTCACGGTAATTGGATAATAGGTGCCTCCCTTGATCGTCGCATCGTTGCAGACGACCATGCATTCCTGTCTGGCGATGCGTCCGATCCCGGCGATAAGCCCGGCTCCGTTTATGGCCTCTCCATACATGCCATGGGCCGCCATGGATGAAAGTTCAAGAAAAGGCGTTCCGGGATCAATAAGGCCGTAGACCCGCTCGCGGGGAAGCAGCTTGCCACGCGAGACATGCCGCTCGCGTGAGCGCTGATCGCCTCCCAGAGCCGCTGTTGCGCGCTCCTTCTGCAAGTCGGCCACCAGCCCCGACATTATCCCGGCGTTTTCTTTGAATCGGGCGTCATGAACATTGACGCCGGTTTTCAGGATAGCCACGACTGCACATTCCCAAATTAATTCGTATACTGTTTTTATGGGAATGATCATACGGTTGTTTCATGAATGCGGCAAGAGCATGTCGGGCAGGAGAAACCTTGCTGGCCCCGGGAGCGAAGCCGCGCTGACGCCAGCCGGCGGCCCGCCGGCTTCATGAGAACCGGGAGCCGCCGCCTGCACAGTTATTTCAGAATGGCCCAAATAATGCCGGAACGATGACGAACAATTTATGACGAATAAGAGTTTCTTGTAATGTCTTTTGTCCAATGTGCTCAGTCTGGGCCCGATATGTGGCCAGACCATGACTCCATTGGCACGTTTCCGTGTATTTCCTGCCTCTGTGCCGCAGCCCCGGCTCTTGATCAGGGCCGTGGGAATCCCCAGATTTCGTCTAATCCCGGATCCGGGCCCCTCTGGTGGCTGAGGCGTCAGCCATGATGTCGGATTCTTCATCTGCTGGGCGCTGACGCGGCGCGAAAGGCATCTGGAGCAAACGATGGGCACGCTTGAAACAGTGGCTATGTCGCCACTGCTGGGAACGCCTCTTTGGTTCTGGGCTGTGTTTTTTGCTGTGATCTCAAGCCTGATGGCGCTTGACCTGGGCGTCTTCAACCGTAAGGACCATGTGATCGGCGCGCGGGAAAGCCTGCTTCTCTCCGCCTTCTACCTGTCCATCGGCCTTTGTTTTGCTGTATTCATCTGGCAAATGGAGGGCGCGACCAAGGCCATCGAATTCACCACCGGCCTGTTGATCGAGAAAAGCCTTTCGCTCGACAATATTTTCATCATCTCGCTCATCTTTGGCACGCTTGGCATCCCTGCGCTCTATCAGCACCGGGTGCTGGTCTGGGGCATCATTGGCGTCATCATCCTGCGCGGTGTCCTGATCGGCGTCGGCACGGCGCTTGTCACTGAATTTCACTGGATTCTATGGCTGTTTGGCGCATTTCTCATTTTCACCGCGATCCGGATGTTCTTCTCTGAGGAGATGGTGAGCGATCCCGCCAACAGCCGCCTTTTGTGCTTCTTCAAACGCCATCTGCGCGTCTCCGAGAAGCTGGACGGGCATCATTTTCTGACCAGGGAGCCTGATGCCACAGGCCGGTTACGGCGCGTGGCCACCCCGCTTTTACTGGCGCTTTTCATGGTGGAAACGGCCGATCTGATCTTTGCAGTCGACAGCGTGCCCGCCATCTTCGCGATCACAACAGACCCGTTCATCGTCTTCACGAGCAACATATTCGCCGTACTCGGCCTGCGGGCTCTCTATTTCGCCCTTGCTGCTGTCATCCGCCGCTTCGCCTATCTCAAGACAGCGCTGGCCATCGTTCTGGTCTTCATTGGCGGCAAGATTTTCTGGAGCGACATTTTCGGCCAGGTGGACCCGCTGCTCAGCCTGGGCGTGACCCTTGCCGTTCTTGTCGGCGGCGTTCTTTACAGCCTGTGGCGGAGCCGCAACGGGGAAAATGAGAACTAAATATTAACCTTAAATGATCCCGCTTTGCGAGGCAGTTTCACGTGTCGACCACCGCATTTTAATGAATCAGAAGAACGCTATATATTGTACAAATATTCACAATTTAAATTACAAACATCTATATATAGTAACCTCACTCACCCCCACTCTAGCCTGCACATCAAAAATCCAGCCTCGACGGCTGATTCCTCTTTTCTTTTCCTCGGAATTATAGATCAATATGACTATATATTAGTAACCATACTACCTGACTAAATGTTTTATCTTCGCCATACATTCTCTGCGCTGGAAAGGGGCCAGCCCATGAGTCTGGATCATAAAGTCCTCATCATTGTTCTCTGACTTTGTTGCGTTCCACTCGCGTGTTTCCACGGAAATTCGGGACCACATCAAGAGGGAAACCTAACCAATGGCTACCGCTCAGCCACAGCCGGTCCTGCCGGCCTTATTGATCCTCGGCGGGGATGAACCCCGGTCGAAATCCCTGTCAGACGCTCTTATCAGTCGAGGGTTTGACTGCGTCTATGGCACATCGCTCAACAATCCTGTCAATCAGGTTCGAAACAATGCCCGTATCCGTGTAGCCCTGGTCGACCTCTCTGCTCTGGGGGCGCAGGGGTACAAGGTCATCCGGGAGTTGAGGTTCGGCTTCGCCAACAGGCACATGGATGTCATCGTCATATCGGAACAGGGGTCTCCGGAGGCGATCATCGAAATGCTGCGCTTCGGCGTTGTCGATTTTCTCATCAAGCCCACCAGCGACGGCGACGTCGTCAGCGCCGTCGAACGGGCGGTGGCCAGGCAAACCATAGAACTGGAAGGGGAGCGGTCGGCAAGCGAAGCCAGCGCCCCTCCTCCCCCTCCACAGGCCCGGCCACAGGACGCTCTCAACCGCATCGACGAGGTAACCCCTCTCCGTCTTCTTGTCGGCCTTGAGCGTCTCAAAAGCCGTCATCGCGAAAGGTCCAGCGTCGACGAAATCGAACTCAACATGCTGATCGATCTTGCCTGGCATATGAGCAACAACAGGCCCGTTTCCGTCACAGCGCTCGCATTTGGTTCAGGCGCGCCGCTCGCCACGGCCCACCGGCGCCTGCGCAAGCTTGAAACACAAGGGCTGGTATCGCGACAGCGGGACCACTCCGATGGCCGGCAGATCAATCTCACGCTTACCTCACGAGGTCTGACCTCAGTGCAGGGGCTTGAAACCGATGTGCAGAACCTGTCGAAACGCCTCGCCACCGAAGCCACCAATGCGGCGCTTGCAGCCGCGACCGCCGCAGCCCAGTAAACAGGCGAAACAGCCGACGGCACGGGAAAAGGGAATCTTCCTTTTCATCGAGCCTGTCATCGGCCCTTCAACGGGAAAGCCCGTTTGTGAAAATCAACAAGGGTCGGAGCAGCAATGCTCCGACCCTTGTCGTGTGCGGCCTTTGCCAGAACCTTCCGGCTTGGGCATAAAGCACAAAATACTTACGCTTTCCCGGATCGCGCTCTAGACTGCGCCGGCTTTGCCATTCGACCGAAAAGCCATGAAGAGCCCCGCCTGAGAAAGCCGTTATGAAGGAAAAGGAACTCCGCCTCGCCCTGGTTTGTTACGGTGGCGTTTCCCTTGCTGTCTACATGCATGGCGTGACCAGGGAAATTCTGAAGCTGGTGCGGGCTTCCGCTGCCTTTCAGCTTACTCCCGATGGCGACAAGCCCGGTGCCACCTATGCCGACGTCAACACCTCTCCTGAGCGCGAATGTGACACGGAATCCATATTTTTCGACCTGCTCAAGGCGATCAACACCCATGTCGATCTGCGCATCATCATCGACACGATCACCGGCGCCTCGGCCGGCGGCATCAACGGCGTGCTGCTGGCGCGCGCCATTGCCCATAATCTGAACATCGACGATCACCGGCGCATGTGGCTTGAATGCGCGGATACAACCGCGCTGATGGACGAGGAGCACACGCCTGGCCGCTGGAGCAAAGTCTTTCTCAAGCCCTTCTTTTCGCGCATCAACAGCGGCTGGCTCGATCGCCATGTGCCGGATCTCGAAATGCGCGCAAAACTGCTGAACTTCATGCGCTCTCGCTGGTTTGAGCCACCCTTCTCGGGCAGGCTCATGTCGAACATGCTGATGGATGCCTTCTCCAGCATGGGCGTTTCGCCGGAAGCCATACCCTCGCTGCTGCCACGCGGCATCCGGCTGGAGCTGGCTGTGTCGGTCACGGATTATCGCGGCTACGCGCAGGATATCCCGCTCCACGATCCACCGATGATCCGCGAACGCGAGCATCGCCATCTGTTCCGCTTCACCGCCACACATCACGCCATCGAACGCCACAGTTCAGAACTGAGCGACGCGAATATTCCAGGCCTCGTCTTTGCGGCGCGCGCCACCTCATGTTTTCCGGGCGCGTTCCCGGCTGCCCATATCGGCGAGATCGACGCGCTGGTGGCGGAACGCGGCATGTTGTGGGGCGATCGAGACGCCTTCATCGCCCGCAACTTCGCGCCGATGCTGGCGGGCGACATCAACCCGGATAATGCCTATTTCATCGATGGCAGCGTCCTCAACAACAAGCCATTCGCGGAAGCCGTCGCAGCGCTGCGCAAGCGCTCCGCCTTCCGGCAGGTGGACCGGCGCATCGTCTATATCGACCCCGACCCGAACACCGGCCAGATTGACCGGCCCGAGAGCCAGCCCGGCTTCTTCATGACATTGCGCGCCGCGCTTTCAGACATCCCCCGCAACCAACCTGTGCGCGATGATCTGGATTCGATCTACCAGTTTTCCGAACGGGTCCGGCATTACCGCGATGTGGTGCGCGCGAGTCGTCCCCATGTTGATGCCCGCATCAAAGGCCTGCTTGGCCATGAGGCCGAACTGTCGCCGACCCCGGAAAAACTGCGGGAATGGCGCAATATCGCCAGCAAACGCGCCGCACAGGAATCGGGCTTTGCCTATGACGGCTATGTGCAGTCCAAGGTGCTGTCGGTGCTGAGACAGATCGCCCAGATCATCATCCGGCTCGCGGGCATTCAGGTCGAGCGCCGCCACGAGCAGCGCCTGCAACGGGCGCTGGAAAACTGGGCGCGCGAAAAGCTGATTTTCCCGGTCAACTGGTTGACGCCGGAAGCCCGCGAAGGCGAGGAAAAGGACGCAACCGAACCATGGCTCACCTTCCTGCGCAGTTTCGACATTAATTTCCGGATGCGCCGCCTCTATTTTGTCATCCGCCGTCTGAATGAACTTTATGAAACCGATCCGGCCAATCCGCTGGCCCCTTCTGATTCATCGCGTCTGGACGAGTTCAAGGGATCGCTCTACGAGGGGCTTGAACTGCTTTACGAGCGTTCGCAGCAGGAGCGCACAGATCGCAACCACATTGATGTTCTGGCCGGCCAGCTCGCGGGCGAGGAAATCCCCGATCCCGCCACGCTCGACAGTTTCATGACCCTGCTGGGCGACATTATGGATTTGCCGGGAACAGACCGGATCGTCGACAAGCTTTTTTCCCTGACTGCAGGCACGTTTCTGCCAACCAGTTTCCGTCAGGAGCTTGTCGGTGCCTATGTCGGCTTCGCGTTCTTCGATGTAATCACCTTCACCCTCAACAATGACCGTGAGATCGACGAAATCGACAGCGTACTTGTGGACCGCATCAGCCCCGAAGATGCGCGCGGCATCCGCAATACGGGGCGCGCCATGCTCAAGGGCCGCGACCTTGGCCGCTTCGCAGGCTTCTTCAGCCGGACGGTGCGCGAAAATGACTATCTGTGGGGAAGGCTCCATGCCGCCGACCGGCTGGTCGACATCGTGATGAGTTCAGTCTCGGCGGATCTGCCCTCAGGCGCCATCGATCCATGGGACTACAAAGTCCGGCTCTTTCGCGCCATCGTCAAAACCGAACGTCTCCATCTCAAGGAGTCTGACGCCCTGCTCGCGAGTCTTGACGAAGAAATCACGAAGCGCGACGTCCACCACAGAGAAAATCCCTCTCGCTGAAGATCGCTCGCGCCTATTGGCCAGATGGCGGTGGAAGAGCCAGAAATTTGGAGAGCGCATCCACCGCCGCCGCCGCTTCAGGCTGGGCTGCCTGTTGATCGAATTTGCATGGGCCGCGATCCATATTACCAGATGGAAGCGGCGCATGCCTGTCATCAATCCATGAAAGCAGATCGTTCCAGACCGTCTCGCGCTTAAGGTCGCGCAACAGCATATGCCAGCCATCAGGATAACAGGCGACGGTCAGATCGGCACCGGCGGCCTCCATTGCCGCCACCGTGCGGCCTACCGGCCCCGAAGGCACCAACCGATCATTCTCGCCATAGAGAAGCAGAACCGGCGCCTTGACTCCGGGCGCGGCGACAAAGGCATCATCCATCAGATTGACGAGGCCGTAGATCGTGCCGATCTGGGTGCCCTTGATCACCATCGGATCCTTACCCAGCGCGCGCAACATGGAGATATTGTCTGAAGGCTGAATATTGAGGCCCCTGCCCGTCAGTTCCATGCCCGGCGCTGTATGGGCGCTTGCCCACAACACCATCTCATAGACCGGATTCATGGTTTTCCAGCCCCAGACGGCGGGAGCGGCCAGAATGATCCCGTCAACCTTCGGCGCCTCAGGCCGTCCCATGGCCGCCAGCGCCACAGCGCCCCCCATGCTTTCTCCCAGCACATAAACCGGCAGGCCCGGATGGGCTTGGCGCGCAAGCGCAATCACCGTGTCGAGGTCCTTGACCATCCGGGGCGTACCCGCCCACAGACCGCGACCCGGTGCGCCGCCAAAGCCGCGCTGGTCATAGGCATAAACGGTGACGCCCCGAGCGGCGAGCCATGGTCCGGGGCCCGGATCAGCGAAGGCGTTGGAATAATCATTCATGCCGTGCAGCGCCACGATGACCGCCCGCGGCTGTGCCGCGTTCCAGATGCGCAGAGGCAGCCGGGCGGCATCGGCCATGGCCACGTTCTTCTGCTCGAATTTCGCGAGATAGACATCATAGCCTGTCGCCATCAGCCTGGGCGCACAGGCCGCCAACATGACAAACAGGGTCAGGATCGAAAGAACTGTCCGCATCGGCTGAAAAACTCTGGTGGCTGGATTCATGAAATGCTCATGATGCTATCAGACGCTGCACTTGGGTACGTAAATAAGGCAGAACTTCGGCCTCAAACCAGGGATTGCGCTTAAGCCAGCCGCTGTTGCGCCATGAAGGGTGCGGCAACGGCAGATAACGGGGCAGGAAGTCCCGCCAGTCCGCCACTGTTTCCGAAACGCTTTTGCGGTTGTTCGCCCCCAGATGGAACCGCTGCGCATAAAGGCCGATGGGCAGGATCAGTTCAAGCTGGGGCATCTGCTCGAATACGCGCTCGCGCCATGTCTCCCGGCATTCGCGCCGTGGCGGCCGGTCGCTGCCGCTGGCGTCGAGCCCGGGAAAACAGAAGCCCATCGGCACAATGGCGATTTTGTCGGTGTCGTAAAACAGTTCCGGCCCGATCCCCATCCAGTCTCTCAGCCGCTCGCCTGAAGGATCGCTGAAGGGCACGCCCGAGGCTTGCACCCGCGTGCCCGGCGCCTGCCCCGCCACGCAGACGCGTGCGCGGGGGGAAAGCCGGACCACGGGACGCGGCTCCTGCGGCAAGGGGCTGCCCAGAGGCCTTTCAACACAAATCCGACAGGCTCGGATGTCGGCTTCAAGCCTTGCGATGGAACAGGTGCTCACGCTTCAGGCGAATTCCTTCAGCATGTTGCGGGCGATGATCACCTGCTGCACCTGGCTGGTGCCCTCATAGATGCGGAAAATGCGCACATCGCGATAGAAGCGCTCGATGCCATAGTCCGCCACATAGCCCGCGCCGCCATGAATCTGCACGGCCCGGTCAGCGATGCGGCCCACCGCTTCCGAGGCGAAGAGCTTGGTGCAGGAGCTTTCGGTCCCGACATCCTCGCCCAGATCGCGGCGGCGGGCGGCGTCCATCACCATGCAGCGCGCCGCATAGGCTTCGGTCTTGCAGTCAGCCAGCATGGCCTGCACCAGTTGCAGGTTGCCTATGGGCGCGCCGAACTGGCGGCGTTCCGCAGCATAACGGGTTGAATCCTCAATCAGCCGCTCGGCCACGCCCACGCAGATGGCGGAAATATGCAGACGGCCGCGCTCCAGCACCTGCATGGCGGTGATGAAGCCCTTGCCCTCCTGTTCGCCCAGCAGGCAATCTGCCGAGATCCGCGCATTATCGAAAATTACGTCGCAGATGTGAGCGCCTTGCTGACCCATCTTCTTATCGGGCTTGCCGATGCTGATGCCGGGCGTATCCCGCGGCACGATGAAGGCGGAAACGCCCTTCGCGCCGGGCGTCCTGGGGTCCGTACGCGCCATCAGTGTGAAGGCATGGGCCTTGTTGGCATTGGTGATGAAGCGCTTGGTGCCGTTGATCACATAATGGTCGCCGTCGCGAATGGCGGTGGTCCGCAATGATGCCGCGTCCGACCCTGCTTCAGGCTCCGTCAGGGCAAAGCTGGTGATGACCTCGCCGCTCGCCACCTTGGGCAGCCAATATTCCTTCTGCTCGGGGCGACCATGCATGACGATGCCCTGACTGCCGATGCCGACATTGGTGCCGAAGACCGAGCGGAAGGCCGGAGAAGTGCGTCCCATCTCGAACATGAGCAGGCACTCCTCCTCCATGTTGAGGCCGAGCCCGCCATATTCCGCCGGGATCGAAATGCCGAAAAGCCCCAGATCCTTCATTTCCTGTACGACATCAGCCGGAACTTCATCGTTCTCGGCAACCTGCGCCTCAAGAGGGCGCAGGCGTTCAGTTACGAAGCGGCGGATTGTCGAAATGAGCTGGTCGCGGGTTTCGGCATCATAGGCCATGGGTTCATTCTCTTGTTTTTTACACGGTTTAAAGGTCGACTTTAGAGCATGGCCGGAAAAAAAGAATCCGCTTCTTGATAAAAATTGCCCGCTGCCAAGTCCATAGTAAAGTTATGCAGCGGAGTAAACATCTATACGGCGCAATGGGTTAGAGAAGATTCAAGGTGCCATGCGCAGGCATGCCCTGGAACGCAGCGTCGAGCTGATGGCACGTTTGATGTCCCTCTGATCCCGCTCAACCATTTTTTAGATGCTTAACCTGACGGGGGCTGTGTCGCGCATAGGTCTTGCCGCATGCAGGGCAACCAGATTGGCTCTCCTTTTGCCAACTCGCGCGCCAGAGACCGAACAACCATTCTGAAAATCTACAGACCGGTCCCGAGGGAATATAAATACCAATAGAATTTTTATTGATGACAACATGAGAGCTAATAAAATTAAATAAATTAAATAAATTAAATAAATTAAGTAAATGAGATCGTATAGGGAATCTTCTGTGATGCGTTATCGATTGAATGACGAGGAGGCAGTTAGTGAAAATCTCGACGGGGAGGTGATAGTTGTTAATCTCCAATCCGGGACCTACTACAGCATGTTGGGCAGTGCGGCGGACATATGGGGTGCGCTGCTCGGCGGCTGGTCGACGCGGGAAATCGCCGACCGGCTGGCGCAAGGAAAGCCGCGCGACGGCATCGAAGCGGACATCAACGAATTCGTTGCCACATTGACGGCGGAAAATCTGCTCTTGCCAACGGACAGCGCCCCGAACGTAAGCCGCGTCGAATTCTTGCCCTCCCAAACCTACGCCATGCCGGAACTGCAAATATATACTGACATGCAAGAACTGCTGCTTGTCGATCCCATTCACGAAGTTACCGAGGAAGGTTGGCCGCTACAGCCTGGCAAAGAGCAATGATCACACCGGCAGATGTCTTCAGGTCTGCCGAACTGGCATTTGAAGCCGCGGCGGCTCGCTCAAACGCGGAAATGCGTTACCGAGTGGCCGGCCGGGTGTTGGCGCTGCGGTTCGGAGGTTCGACGCTCGCAGAAAAGCTGCTGCCGGCGTTCGCTCATCTGGAACCTGTCGAAAACGA
>JAATFR010000430.1 GCA_015655095.1 Hyphomicrobiales bacterium
CCGCGCGTCGCCATCAGCTGCATGCCGACGCAGATGCCGAGAAAGGGGCGGCCCTTGTGGCGCACGGCCTGTTCCAGCGCGTCGATCATGCCGGGAATGGCGTCGAGCCCGGCCCGGCAGTCGCCGAACGCGCCGACGCCTGGCAACACGATCCTGTCGGCTTCGGCGACCTCGTCCGGCTCGCCGGTCACGAGGATACTGGCCGCCGAGCCGCTTTCGCGCGCGGCGCGCTCGAAGGCCTTCGCTGCCGAGCGCAGATTGCCCGAGCCATAGTCAATGATTGCAATACGCACGAACTAGAATCCTGCAGGCAGATTACCTTTCCCGTTTTCCAGGGAGAGGCTGGCGCATGACACCAGATGAGAAAGACAGCCCATGAAGCTTTGCGGGTATCGGGGGGAAAGGCTCATGCCTAGCCTCCGGCCCGTGGAAACAGGCCCACCACATCGAGATCATGAGGCGGCACAGGCCCGGGCTTGTGGCGGTGCCAGCGCCCGGGCAGATGCCACCGCGATTTCCCGCCGCCGGATGAAGGCGGGCGGGGAGCCTGCGTTTCCAGCGGGCCGTCATATGCGTGGAAGAAAGCCCACTCGGCCTCATCGATATTATGGCCGAGGGCTATGCCAACGAGGTTATAGCCATGGCGCGCCAGTTTCCAGCGGCGCAGGTCATTGGCCTCGAAGGCGATCAGGATCTGCACGATGAAGATGATGAAGCCGAACGTGGCTTCGTCCGTCGTAATCCGGCTGAGGCCAAAACTGACGAGCAGAAGGCTCGCCAGCACCAGCCAGTGCCGGTGAAAGAGGAGCCAGAGCGCAGGCACGAACAGGGCGGGCCAGCAAAAGCCCTCCTTGACGAAGACAAAGCCTGTGCCGTCCGCCGCCTCGCCATCCTTATGATGCACGGTATAGCTGCGCATCGTCTCTTCCTGCCCTTATCTTCCGGTCACGCCGGAACGGCTCCTCATTAGGGTAGTTCCGGGCAAAATGCCAGCTATCAAACCTTTGCAGGTTTTGTTCAGCTTCCCAGCACGCCCTTGGTCGAGGGGATGCGGTCGGCTGTGCGCGGGTCAATCTCGATGGCGACGCGCAACGCCCGGGCAAGCCCCTTGAAGCAGCTTTCGACGATGTGATGGTTGTTCTCGCCATACATGTTCTCGATGTGCAGCGTGATCCCGGCGCTCTGGGCGAAGGCCTGAAACCATTCCTTGAACAGTTCCGTGTCCATTTCACCGAGCTTCGGTTTGGTGAAATTCACCTTCCAGACGAGATAGGGCCGCTGCGACACGTCGATGGAGACACGGGTGCAGGTCTCATCCATGGGGATGATAGCCGTGGCATAGCGCCGGATTCCCTTGAAGTTGCCAAGCGCCTGACGCACGGCCTCGCCGATCACAATGCCTGTGTCCTCGGTCGTGTGGTGATAATCGATGTGAAGGTCGCCCTGGGCGCGCACCTTGAGGTCGATCAGCGAATGACGCGAAAGCTGCTCCATCATGTGATCGAGAAACCCGATGCCGGTGTCGATGTCGTAATCCCCGGTGCCGTCGAGGTCGAGCGAAACGAAAACCTCGGTTTCCTTGGTCTTGCGCTCGACGGTGGCGATCCGTCCTTCCGTCTCGTTGAGCATGGCCGTCTTTCTGGGGAGTAAGCTGCTGTTGTGCGCAGCTTTTACCAGCTTGCCGCCTGCGCCGGAAGCGTCTTGAGTGCCACTTGCCCGGGAAGCCGGGCGCACAACTCTCTTGATTCCCCTTGTGAGGGCATTACAGTCGGGTCAAATAAATGACGGATGCGTCATCTTTGTCATTCTCCTGCTTTCCGGCGAGAGGGTGACGGAGGCGATGTGAACCGATAAAAGAACCGGCTGGCGCGATTGCGGCGCCGGGCGGGACAGGGAGCGGCGCAGGGTGATGAGTGGAGAGAGCGCAGGACGCGCGCGCGGAATCGTGATTGTCGGGGCAGGCCAGGCAGGCGCGCAGGCGGTCGCGAGTTTGCGGTCGGGCGGTTACGAAGGGCCGATCACCATGATCGGGGACGAAACCTACGCACCCTATCAGCGTCCGCCGCTGTCAAAGAAGTTTCTGGCGGGCGAAATCAGCTTTGACCGGCTCTATATCAAGCCGGTGGAGTTCTACGCCCAGGCCAATGTCGAGCTGGTTTTCGATACAAGAGCCGCTGCGATCAACCGCGCGGACAAGGAAGTGCTGACCGGCAACGGGCGCATCTTTCCCTATTCAAAGCTCCTGATCGCGACGGGCAGCCGCGTGCGTGAAATCAATGTGCCAGGCTTCGATCTCGACGGCATCCACTATCTGCGCTCCATCGCCGACGTGCAGGGCATCCAGTCGAAGTTCCGCGAGGGCGCGCGGCTTGTCGTCGTCGGCGGCGGCTATATCGGTCTGGAAGTCGCCGCCGTGGCGAAAAAGCATGGCCTTCATGTGACCGTGCTGGAAACCGCGGACCGGGTCATGGCCCGGGTGGTCGATCCCATTGTCTCGCATTTCTATGAGAGCGTGCACCGCGCCGAGGGCGTGATCATCGAAACCGGCGTCACCGTGTCGGGCTTCGAGGGCAATGGCCGCGTCGAGAAGGTCGATTGCGGCGATGGCCGCCTTTATGACGCGGATTTCGTCGTTGTCGGCATCGGCATCATACCCAATACCGAGTTGGCGGTCGATTCAGGGCTCCATGTCGAGAATGGCATTGTCGTTGATGAATTCGCCCGGACAAGCGATCCCGACATTTATGCAGCGGGCGACTGCACCAACCATCCCAACGGCGTTTATGGCCATCGGCTGCGCCTCGAATCCGTCCACAACGCCATCGAACAGGGCAAATCGGCGGCGGCGGCCATGACCGGCGGCGCGCTGGAATATAATCAGGTGCCCTGGTTCTGGTCGGACCAGTATGACCTCAAGCTCCAGATCGCGGGCCTGTCCTCGGGCTATACGCAGGCGGTCGTGCGCGGCGACCCGGAAGCGGGACGGTCGTTTGCTGTCTTCTATCTCAAGGATGGCATGCTCATTGCTGTGGATGCGATCAACCGGGCGCCGGAATTCATGATGTCGAGGCTATTGATCGCGCAGAAGGCCAAGCTTGACCCGGCGCGGCTGCGGGACGAAAGCATCGCCATGAAGCAGATCGTTCAATAAAGATAAAAAAGATAAAAAAGATAAACCAAAGACAAGAACAACAAACGCCAGGCGGAGAAACGAATGACGAAGATTATCTATGTCGAGCACAATGGCACCGAGCATGAGGTGGATGTGGCCAATGGCCTGACTGTCATGGAGGGCGCGGTCAAGAACATGATCCCGGGCATTGATGCCGATTGTGGCGGGGCCTGCGCCTGCGCCACCTGCATGGTGTTTGTGCCGGCAGAATGGGAAGCGAAGATTCCACCCAAGGAGGACATGGAAATAACGATGCTCGATTTCTGCGAGCATACGCAGGAAAACTCCCGCCTCTCATGCCAGATTCCGGTGACCGGCGCGCTTGAGGGCATGCGCGTGGAAATGCCTGAATCCCAGCACTGATCCCCTCTGTCGAGCGGCAGGCGTCAGTAAAGCGGGTCCAGATTGCCGATCTTGAGAGGGCCTAGATAGAGCTTGCCGTCCTTGAAGATCACGGGAAGTTTCACGCGGCCGTCGCTGGCGCCCTGAAAATTCGAGATGGCGGAGATGCCGACAAGGGCGAAGCTGGCGTTTTGCCGGGAG
>JAATFR010000268.1 GCA_015655095.1 Hyphomicrobiales bacterium
CGACCCTTCCCAGGATGGCGGCGAGATCGTCAACGGCGTTGCCGACCGGGTTCGGGCCGAGCTGTTCCGCCGCATCGGTCTTGAGGATCTGCTGTTGGTCAGGGCCGCCGGTTGATGGCTAGCCCGCATATCCGTAAAGCGCGAGGGCATTCGCTTCACTCAGCTTGCCCTCGCGAATATCCTGAGCGATAGCGTCAGGCGCTCGTTTCCCGGGGATGCCCCAGCCACCGCCACCCGCCGTCGTCGTCACCAGCCGGTCCCCGGCCTCCACGATCAGGCGGTTTTTCAGAATGATTTCCTCGCTGCCATCGCGCCGCTGCAACACCAGATGCGCGGCCCGGCCATCGCCGCCCCCGCTGCTGCCCCACGGGGCAAAATCCTGATTGGTCTGCTCGGTATAGAAAACCACGTCGCAGCGATCGAGAAACTCATAGATCCGGCGGATGCCAAGGCCGCCACGATGTTCGCCCGCGCCAGCCGTATCAGGCGCAAGCTCGGTGGTGGCGATGCGGATCGGATATTGCCGCTCGCAGATTTCCATCGGCAGCAGACCGACATTGCCCAGATAGGGATCGACCGCGCTCAGTCCGTCATAGCGCACATTGCCGCCCGCGCCGCCGCCCAGATCGTCCGCCATGACCACGGGCAAGCCCGTGCGCGGATGGCGGCACTCAGCCGCAAGGCTGGAGAAGCCGACGAAGGAACCCGCCACCTTCAGTTGCGGCGCAAACCGGGCGATGGCCCGGATGATGGTGTCCGTCACCCGCTGGGCCGCGAGATGGCGCAGGCTGACAGCAGCGGGAAAAGCGGGATTGACCGCACTCGATTCCGGCAGCTTCATTTTGAGCGGACGCAGACTCCCCGCCGTCTGATCGGCATCGGGGTCGAACACGGCCTTGACCGCGAAAACGACTGCGGCAAGCGTCGCGGTGCGCGAGCAGTTGAGGCCGCCCGCCATTTGCGGCGCGGTGCCGGTGAAATCAATGGTGAGTTCATCGCCCGCGAGCTCGACCGAAACCTCGATGCGGACAGGTTCGGTGCCAACACCGTCATTGTCGAGAAAGCTGACCGCCGAGCCCTTGCCGTCAGGCAAGCTTGCAAACACGCTGCGGATGCGCCGCTCGCTCTGGGCCAGCCGCTCCTCCATCGCCTCACGCACGCGCTCCGCACTGAACCTTGCTATCAGGTCCGCCATCCGGCGAAGGCCGAGCCGGGCGGACGCCACCTGCGCGCGCAGATCGCCCATGCTGGAGGCGGGATCGCGGGTGTTGTTCTCGAAATAGCGCATAATCGACTTGTTCTCACGCCCTTCCTCGACCAGCTTGACCCAGGGAAAGCGCAATCCCTCCTCGAAGATCGAGCGGTTGGCAAAACCTTCCGTTCCCGGATTCGTGCCGCCGATGTCGGTGTGGTGGGCGAGATTGCCAATCCAGGCGATGATTTTCCCATCTGCGAACACAGGCGCGAAAATATGAATATCGAGCGTATGGGTGCAGCCCCGGTAGGGATCGTTGCCGATGAAGATGTCGCCGGGGAAAACCGTGCCCTCTGGGTTCTCCGCCAGCAGATGTGGCATCGAATAGGTCATGGAGCCGAGCAGCGCGGGGATATTCGCGTCCTCCGCCACCGGCTCGCCCGCCGCATTGAAGAGCGCGCAGGAATAATCAAGCATTTCACGGATGATGGGAGAATGGGAACTGCGGCGCAGCGCATCGCCGGTTTCGCCGATCAGCGCCTTGAGCGAACTGCCGATCACGGCAACGGAAATGGCATCGATCATGACTTCACCTCTTCGATGATCAAGCAGCTCTGTTCGTTGGAGAAAGCCCGCCAGCCCGGCAACAGAACCACCGTGGTGTCGAGCTGTTCGATGATGGCGGGGCCCGTCACCACATCGCCCGGGCGCAGGCTGAAGCGCTCGATGACGGGCGTCGTGACATAACCGCCCGCCTCGTCGAACCAGACCTCGCGGGTTTCCCCCACGCGGGCAGCGAGCAGGGACGCGCCAGAGGGCAGGTCCGATGAGGCTGAACCACCCCGGCCGGAAACACGGATGGAAACGATCTCGGAGGGCGCATCCGGCGCGCTGTGGCCATAGATCCGCTCATGGCTTTCATGGAAACGGGCGATGATGGCCGAAAGCCCCTCGCCGCGCGCCGTCGCCACATTCACGGAATATTCCTGCCCGACATAACGGATTTCAACGGAGTGCTCCGCGCCGCGCAGGGTGACCGGCACGCCATCAACCTCAAGGTCGCCCTGCACCCGCGCTTCAAGCTCGCCCTGCACCCGTTCGATCAGGGCAAGATCAGGGCTGGCCGTATCGATCATCACCGGCGCGGAAAGATCATGGCGCAGATCCGACGTGAGCAGGCCCGCAGCACTGAGCAGGCCCGGATGGGGCGGGATCAGCACCCGGGGAATATCGAGCGCCTTGGCCAACGACACCACGCTGAGCCCGCCCGCGCCGCCCGCGGCGACCAGCGTGAAATCGCGCAGATCATCGCCATGTCGCGCGGCGGAGCGCATGATCGCGCCCGCCATATTGGCCTCCATCACCGCAACGATGCCCAGCGCCATTTTTTCCGGCGTCAGCCCCAGTTCCTTCGCCAGCGCCGCGATCGCCACATAGGCGGCATCGCGATCGAGCTTGAGATTGCCACCAAGAAGACCGCCGGGATTGAGGCGGCGCAGCACCACCTGCGCGTCCGTAACGGTGGGCTTGTCACCGCCAAGACGGAAGGCGACAGGCCCGGGCCTCGCGCCCGCGCTCTGCGGCCCCACCCGCAAGGCCCCGCCGCCATCGATCCAGGCGATGCTGCCGCCGCCTGCGCCGATGGTCTCGATTTCCAGATTGGGCACCTGCACCGGCACACCGTTGGGCAACTGCATATCGAAGCGGATGCGCGGAATGCCATTGGCGACAATGCCGATGTCGGCGCTGGTGCCCCCAATATCGAGGGTGACGAGATTGCCAAGCCCTGAGAGTTCGCTGGCGTAGATGCCACCGATAATGCCCGCCGCAGGGCCCGACAGCACGAGATGGTGGGCCTTTTCACCCATGGAGCGCGCGGCGGTGGCAATGCCGCCGCTGCTCTGCATCACATAAAGCTCGCCCTTGAAGCCCTCGGCCTCAAGCTCGGCCTTGAGCTGGCGGATATAGGGATCAAGCAGGGGAGCCAGCGTGGCGTTGACGGCGGTGGTCGCAAAGCGGGGATATTCGCGCACTTCGCGCGAAACGTCCGACGAGGCGACGACATAGATGCCGGGGACCATCTCGCGCACCAGTTCCGCGATACGCCGCTCATGGGCGGGGTTTTCGTAGGAAAAAAGTCCGGTGACGGCAATGGAGCGCACCCCCGCCGCCTCCAGCTTGCGGATAGCGGCCCCCACTGCCTCTTCATCAAGCGGCATCACCTCCGTGCCATCGGCGGCAATGCGCCCGGCCACCTCGATGCGCAGATCGCGCGGCACCAGCGGCACTTTCGGCGCATGGAGAAGATCATAGGGCTGATAGCGTTGCTGGGTGCCGATCTCCAGCACGTCGCGGCAGCCCGACGTGGCGATGACCCCGGCGCGGGCATAGGTGCCCTCGATCACGATATTGGTTGCTATGGTCGTACCGTGAATCACGGCGTCGATGTCGCCGGGCTGGAGACCAGCCTGCGCCACCAGCCTCAGCAGGCCGTTGAGAATGGCCTTTTCCGGATTGGCCGGCTGGGAGGGCACTTTTTCGACCACGACCCTGCCGGTCTCATCGTCCACCAGCACGCAATCGGTAAAGGTACCTCCGGTGTCTACGCCAATTCTACGCACCGCACTCTCCTCAATGAAACTATCGCCGAAAACCGTTGCCCAGAGAGCGGCAGCGCACCGGCCACGCGACCACTTCACGGGGTCGACATCTGGACGGTCGGGCATGGTCCGTCAGATCAATTGAAGCTGAATCAACTAAAATGATTTTTTGTAATTTGGTCAATAGACCAATTTTATAAAAGCATTTGAAACAGACAGGCGCGTCGATTTAACAGGTATTAAGACTGCAGCGACTCTATAGATAGAAGATAGAACGAACACGCCCGGGCCTTCCGACAGGCCATGAACCCATACGAGGCAATCCCCGTGGCAAAGCCGATAATTCCTCCCACCCCTCCCGCGACAGCGACAATTCCCACGCAGACGGAAAAGGAGCCAAGGGCGGGACGCAAAGCGCGTGAAACCCGCGAACGGCTGGTGGAGGGAGCCTTGCAGGCGCTGTGCGACGACGGCGTGGTCGGC